>NZ_JAWRXB010000029.1:0-93143 GCF_046535245.1 Paraburkholderia sp. SIMBA_030 | reverse complement strand
ATTCCATGTTTGCTGCCGCCGGCAGGAGGGTGGCGGCGAACGCCTCCCATTGCGCCAGAATCGGCTCGATGTCGCGCGAGATAAAGTCAGCAAGTCGCATGTAGGCGCCTCCAAAGCGTAAGCGGGTGTCGAGGTCCATTACCTTAATATGCTGCGCCCGAATCAGTGACGAATTTCGATGGGAAAGCCCCATTGAGGGCGAACGCTATCGTGGCCAGCCCGGCAATACGGAGGAGGCTGCGATCTCGGGGGGCAGGCTTAATCGGAAGCGGCCGTTCGCGGGACGCAGCCGAACGTCTCAAATTGGCCGGCTACTGACTCCTGCTACGAAAGCCAGCGACTTTGTCCCAGCCCCCGGGCACGCGTGTTGCAAGCGCTATCGTCATGGCGGAGAGAATGCCGCACTACGATGTGGAGGACAAAATCATGAGACAAACCGTATTAGGCGTGTTCGATAAATATGCCGACGCGCGCTCGGCACAACGGACATTGGGCGAGGCTGGCATCGCCCAAGCCGATATTGCCATCTACTCGATGTCAAATGACACACCGGTTGAAAAGGGGCCGCGTGTTTATGCACCGGGCAGCGGCGATGTACGCCATCACAACCCAGTGTTCGATCAACTCGAACAATTGTTTGCACGGCTCTTCAGAAGTGGCCAGTATCCACCGGAAACGGAGGATTACAGAGAAGTGATCCGTCGCGGTGGAACGATCGTCAGCGCCGACGTTTCCGAAATGCAGGTCGACCTGGCTCGCGATTTGATGCGCCGTGCCGGCGCAGCCGACATCGAGGAGCGCGCCAAGGTATGGCGAAATGATTCGGTGCGCTCGGAACAGGCGAACGAGCCGTCTCCTGCGCAGCAAGGCGACACGATCGCGCTACCCGGAAAGTGGGTGGGAACGATTCAAGGCGGCCGTGCGGCACGGTTGGGAACGGGTTACAGGCGGCTAACATTTTTATGCGGGACCCCGGCGATGGTGGGATCGGTGCCGGCGTCGGGCGTCGCGACGGACATCGACTTTGGGCGCGGTCGCTTCCGGCCGAATCTTGCGTGGTGAACTGCCTGATAGTCGTTGCCGCTGCCGTATTGCCGAACTCGAGCAGATGGCGAGCTTCCGTACTCGACGCGCAAGTTCGAACGCAACGACAGCTTTCGAGGGACAGCGGCCGTTCTACTCAGGCGCCACGCTCTTACAAAAGTGTAAGACGCCAGGCGAGGGCGAAGCTTCCGCATGGCCGATGCCGAACCGAAATCTCGATCGCGCCTAAGAACCTATCCGCCGGTCCGAGATGACATCACCATCTACCGTATTTGTCCGTGTCAGCATTCCAACGAGCTTGGAAAGCGCAGCGGTCTGGCTTGTGACTTCGTTCATCACAGACTCCACCGCACCACGCGAGAGTCGCTCATAGACGCCTGGCGACTTGGCGACGTCGACGACGAAATCCGCGATGCGTTCTGCCATTCGATCATCGTCGACAACGCAGGCTCCGCCACCCCGTCGCAATGTCGAAGGAATGCAGCCCCTGTCGGACGCGATAACAGGGACGCCAAACCCGATTGCCTCGATGACGGTGAGCGGTTCGGCCTCGTTTTCATAACGGGATGGAAAAACCAGCAAGTCGATCGACTCGTAGAACTTCCTCTTTTCATCACCCGAAACCCGGCCGACATAATCTGCTTGAGGATAGCGAATTAGCGCTGCATTAAATTCAGACCCGATCGTGTCGGCGACCGGGCCGGCTATAGCTGCACGAACTTGCAGACCTCTTCGATCGAGTGCGGAAAGCACGTCGAAAAATACGAAGATCCCTTTGTCGCGCGTGATATTTGCCAAAAAACCCAGCGTCAGCAGTTGCCCTCCACGCACCCGCGGGTGTCCACCTCGCGCTGCTGGAAACAGTGCGGTATTGGACAGCACCAGCGTTTCCCGGACCGATGTCGGGTACAGCTGTTTTAGGCGCGCCGCCATATGCGGGCACAATACGATGTGGGTTGCATTGCCCGCAAGATGGAAAACCAGTCGCGTCAATCGTGATGGTTTGTTGATGTATCGGAAACTATGATGGTGAATGAACACCGGAATATGCAGTAGGTTACCAATCAAAGCGAACATCCCGTCGTACAGCTGACCAAGTCCACCCGACAGACCGATATAGATTGACGATGGTCGCCGCACGGCTGCCATGATCGCGAAACGAAAGACGACCAATCCAGTGCCGAGCCGGCAGAGACGACCTGCCCACCCAGACCCGACTCGCGCCCCCGCAGTGTCGAACTTGACGATCCGGGCGCGGCCGCCCAGGCGCTCGGCGATTGCTTCGTTCGCCATCGACAGCCCATGAACGGGCGGCGGAAACGCGCCTACCATGAAAACGGCCGGACGCTTTGGCACTTCCACCATCGGACAATCTCCTGCAGTCGCTCAGGCGGGCTCGAGTTCGAGCTCGCGGTATGGGCAGCAGCCATAGTCACCCGCTGCCGCAACAATGTTTCGATGCGCGGTTATTGTTGCTTCGCGCTTTCCTGTCGAATCGGTGCGGGGGAACCCCAAGGGTGTAGCAAGCGGAGTGCCCACGTCCGAACACGTTCATCGTCGCAAATCGAGTGATCGTTTAGTGGGTAGAGCCGACGTCTGAACGTCCGCGCGTCGCGACGGCCGAATCTCGCCTCCTGGCCGCCCCCTGCCTGATGCGGTCGGCTCAGACCCGACGCGGTCATGCACCGTCGAGGCAGACAGACGCCCGGTTCAAGGCGGGACAGTCACTCATGCTGGGAGGCCGACCATCCTCTGCTAAGCCAATGCCAACATTGGTGAGCGCAGATCGCGTACGAATCCCGCGCGCACGCAAGAGTCGAGCGCGGCCCGAGTGAGGGTTAGTCAGGACCACAGCGACGCTTATACGCTTTCGACCTCGTCGACTACGCAGATAACTGGCCTTGGTATAGAACTTGCGATCTATGAAGAGGAGCACGAGCGCAATTCACATCATCCGCTTGACTGTCCTCGGTTTGCGCGCACACTCCACGTCTATGGTGACTGCCCGCAAAACGGAGTTCGACGATGACTAAGCCTTTTCAGCAGTGGAAAGTGTTGCCGCATGGCAAGCTCACAGAAGTCGACGAAAACGTCCTCACGGTGACCGGTGAACTCCATATGCCGCTCACCGACCTCCCACGACGCATGACCGTGGCGCGTTTGAACGACTCGCGACTGGTCGTATTCAGCGCAATTGCGCTTGATGAGGTCGAGATGCAAGCGCTCGAAGAATACGGGCGGCCCGCGTTTCTGGTGGTGCCCAACGACCATCATCGGTTAGACGCAAGAGTCTGGAAAGAGCGCTACCCGTCAATGCAGGTCGTTGCGCCCGAAGGCTCTCGGACGAAGGTGGAAGAAGCGGTGCACGTCGACACGACGGCCCCCAGATTTGGCGATCCGAATGTGCAGTTCGTGACCGTCCCTGGGACGCGTGCCCACGAGGCGGCGCTCGTCATACGCACGCCGAACGGCACGACGCTGGTGTTGAACGATCTCGTCGGTAACATTCGCCATGAATCCGGGTTCGGTGGCTGGCTGCTGCGCGTGATGGGATTCGCGGGGGACGAGCCGCATATTCCGAAGCCGGTGAAGGTGGTCCTCATCGAGGATAAAGAGGCGCTGCGCGTTCAGCTTCTGCAATGGGCAGAACTTGAGTCGCTGAAGCGCATTCTCGTGTCGCACGGTTCGCCCATTGAAGATCATCCGAGCCAGACTCTGCGCGCTCTGGCGAGCTCCTTGGGTTAACAACGCGCGGGCGCACGACAGCAGCGGCGTGCGGAGCGTCACTGTGCCGAAAGCGGCATCTAACCAACGACGGGGCGTGGCCGGCTGCTGCCCGATGCGTTGGATTCGTGTCAACCCGTGACAGACGCACAGCGTAGTATTTCAGCGGACTGCTCGGCCTGCTTAACGGTCGTTTGATTGGGGACGATGGAAGTTGCATCGTTTGCCGTTGCCGCCGTTCGCGCCTCGCCAACTGGCCCCTCTCCAGTGACCGGGCTGCCCCCCGCTCGGCACAGCGAGCGACATGGGCGGCCGGACAGGCCGCACCCTACAATCATCTCCATGTCCGCTGGATGTACCTGACCAGGCTCGAAAGCACGCTCGCATACGCTGCCGCTAGACTGCCATGCCTGCACGAATCGGACAATCACCCCGTGCATTCGGTCAGCATTCGCTGCGCGTTAAGGGGCGCTCATGAGCAACCAATTTTCCGGCACTGCATCCGGACAACTCGACAGTGTCTCAGCCTGGAGCCTGATC
Source organism: Paraburkholderia sp. SIMBA_030 (assembly GCF_046535245.1). Lineage (NCBI taxonomy): Bacteria > Pseudomonadati > Pseudomonadota > Betaproteobacteria > Burkholderiales > Burkholderiaceae > Paraburkholderia > Paraburkholderia sp. SIMBA_030. The sequence goes on along the minus strand of NZ_JAWRXB010000029.1, from coordinate 88,835 downwards.
AGACCGTACTGGGTCTCCGAGGAACGTAGAACGGCGTGGGGCCTGCTGATCGCGATCATCGCCATGGACCTGCTTCTGGTCGGCATCAACGCCCGGTTGAACACGTGGAACCGCGATTTCTACAACGCACTGGAAGGTAGGGACGTGCACGAATTCCCGCAGCTGATGCTTTTTTTCAGCGCGCTCGCGTTCGCGTTCGTCGCGATCTCCGTCTATAACCGCTATCTGCGCCAGATGCTTGGCTTCCGATGGCGCCAGTGGCTGACCACGCGCTATCTGCAGGAATGGCTGGGCGACGGCACCTTCTACCGCATCGAGCGCGACCGCCTCACCGACAACCCTGACCAGCGGATCGCCGTCGATCTCGAATCATTCGCCACCACCACACTTTCGCTCACACTCGACCTGCTCTCGACGCTCGAGACACTCGTCTGGTTCTCGACCGTCCTATGGAGCACGGCGGGCGCGCTGGCAGTCATGATTGGCGGCACGCCCGTCCAGATTCCTGGCTACATGCTCTGGGCAGCCATCGTCTATGCGATTGCCGGCTCACTCCTGACAAACAAGGTGGGTCACCCGCTTGTGTCGATCAACTACCAGTTGCAGCGCGTCGAGGCGGATTTCCGGTTCGGCCTGATCCGTCTGCGCGAGAACGCTGAGCAGATTGCGTTCTACGACGGTATGCGGGCCGAGGAAACGACCGCCCAGGACCTGTTCGGCCGGATTCGTGAAAACTGGTGGCGCGTGATGAAGTACACGCGGCGCTACAGCTTCGTGCTCAATTTCTACGGTCAGATCGCCGAGATCTTCCCGATCGTCGTGGCGTCGCCCCGTTATTTCGCAGGTTTGTTCAGTTTCGGCACACTGATGCAAATCGCCGACGCATTCGGTTCGGTTAGCGAATCGCTTTCGTGGTTCATCAACAATTACGACACGCTCGTCCAATGGCGCGCAACGGTCAACCGTCTGCGCGAGTTCAGGCGCGTCATGCAGCGACCTCATCTGAAGGAGTCCGTGTCGCCCGCAACCGAGCATGGCGGCATCAATCTGCACTACGTCGTCGAGAGCCAGCTCGCCACGCACAACCTCATGCTTGCGCTGCCCAACGGCGAGACGCTCGCGAGCGTGCGCGACATCACCGTCAAGCCCGGTTCGCGCCGGCTCGTGCGTGGGCCGTCCGGCTCGGGCAAGAGCACGCTGTTGCGCGCGCTGGCTGGTCTCTGGCCGTTCGGAAACGGCTCGATCGACGCACCTGTGAACGCGCGCATGATGTTCATCCCGCAGCAGAGCTACCTGCCGGTTGGCACCTTGAAGGCTGGGCTCACCTATCCCGCAGCGGCCACCAACTTCAGCGACGAGGAATGTTGCGAGGCGCTGCGTCTGTGCCGGCTTGAAAGCTACGTTGACCGATTGCACGAATCCCACCATTGGTGGCGCATTCTTTCTCCCGGCGAGCAGCAGCGGCTAGCGGCCGCACGCGTGCTGATGCACAAGCCTGACTATGTGTTCCTCGACGAAGCAACGAGTGCGCTCGACACAGAGAACGAAGCGCATCTGTATCGCCTGTTGACCGAACGACTGCCGAAAGGGGCGATTGTCAGTGTCACGCACCGCAAGTCGCTCGCGAAGTTCCACCAGGAGACCCTCGATATCGCTCGTACGCGCGAGGACGAAGTGGCATATACACGGCCGCCGTCGACGTGACCGTTTGACCGCAGAGGGGTGGCGCCGCAAACTCTTTCACTTCCACGATGCCGGAATTCACCGGAGTGGCCCTGCTCACACCGTGCGGCTCTGTCTGTCGACGCTCCGCATGGCCCGGAGCATCGGGCTCCGCAGCGACGCTGGGACGTCAAAGCGCGGCGCCGCGGGCACCACAGCCTCGCTGCCGTACGGGCAGCGCTCACCCAATCCTGGTCCAGATGCCCACGCGGTACGACCGCGCGCGGCAAACCAGCGAGCCCAGTGATGGGACGCCGATACCAACAGGCGCGTTGGTGGACCGCTCCGGGTCGCGACCGGCCTCTCGACGGAAATGAGCAGCGCGGCCAGGATATGTGAAGTGGTTAATTTGGATGGTTAATCGAGGTAAGTGAGTGGTCGGTGATTCCGGATTGCATAACGTAAGTGGTCTCGATGAGTAGGGGCGGGGTGAGGGCATTTCCGGCCTCGCGTGACGAAAGACTTTCGTAAGTTTTTGCCGGCACGAGGCGGCGAAGCCGCCAATCCTTCACCGTAGCCCACACCATGCGCCCCTCAAATACGCAAAATCTGAAAACCAGAGGGTTTCATCGGTCAGACAGCCAGAACGGGCATGCGCTCCCTGATAGAATGCTTGGGCCGCAACGTAGTGGATTGCAGATGAAATTGCTTGATGCGTTAGTCGAACAGCGTATTGCCGCCGCAGCCGCGCGCGGTGAGTTCGACGATTTACCGGGCGCCGGCGCGCCGCTGCCCCTGGACGACGATGCACTGGTCCCGGAAGAAGTGCGCGTCGCCAACCGGATTTTGAAGAATGCGGGCTTCGTGCCGCCCGCCGTCGAGCAGTTGCGCGCTTTGCGCGATCTTCAGGCGCAGTTGAACGCGGTCAACGACAGGACCACCCGTTGCCGCCTCCAGGCCCGCATGCTGGCGCTCGATATGGCACTCGAATCGCTGCGCGGCGGCCCGCTGGTCTTGCCGCGTGAATATTGCCGGCGGATTGCCGAGCGACTCTCGGAGCGGGTCGGCAACCCTAATACGGCCGACGCGGGACCGCAGTGAGCGAGCCGCTAGTCCGCCCCGTCACGCTTGGCCCGGAGTCCGTCGAACCGGTCGACGCTATGACATCGCCGGTCTCTCGAGCCGAACGCGTCGGCGCCGGTTCTGTCGAATCGATGCCGTGCGGCGCACCAGCCGGTGAATCAATCAACGCCTCCTCGCCGGACGGACCGCCCGGGGCGCTGATCGCCGAGCGCGATCGCCGCTTCATGGCGCTGGCTCAGGCCGCAGCAGAAGAAGCGCGCGCAGCGGGCGAAGTGCCGGTCGGCGCGGTGCTCGTGCGCGGCGACGAAGTCATCGCCAAAGGTTTCAACCATCCGATCGGTGCGCACGACCCATCGGCGCATGCGGAAATGGTCGCGTTACGCGCAGCCGCGCAAGCCGTCGAGAACTACCGGCTGCCCGGCTGCGAGCTGTATGTGACGCTCGAGCCCTGTCTGATGTGTGCCGGTGCGATCATGCACGCACGCATTGCCCGCGTCGTGTTCGGGGCGCGCGATCCGAAAACGGGCGCGTGCGGCAGCGTCGTCGATGCATTCGCGAATCCGCAGTTGAATCATCACACCTCGGTGACCGGCGGCGTGCTCGAAGACGAATGCGGCGCCGCGCTCAAAACGTTCTTTGCCGAACGGCGGCGCGCAAGCCGCGAAGCACGCGCGGCAACGCGCGTCGAACCGGGACCGGCCGAGCCGCTCTAAAAACTACAACGTCGAACAGGTCTTGCCCATGACCGTCCATCGCACCATCGAACTGATCGCGCCGTCCGGCTATCCGCATGACCAGGAGGTGCTGCATCGCGCGTTGCACCGCCTGCATGAGCAGGGGCATCGCGTCGACGGCGTGGAAGCGACGAGGCGCCGCTACCAGCGTTTTGCCGGCACCGACGGCGAGCGCGCGGCGGAGTTGAACCGCCTGGCCGACCCTTCGCGGATGTTGCCCGACATTGTGCTGGCTGTCCGTGGCGGCTACGGCGCGATACGGGTTCTGCACGGACTCGATTACCTGGGGCTGCAACGGCGGCTGACCGATCAGCCGGTCGCGTTGGTAGGGCACAGCGATTTCACCGCGATCCAGCTGGCATTGCTTGCACGTGCCGGCGTGAAGACTTTCGGCGGCCCGATGTTGATGAGCGACTTCGGCGCGGAAGACCTGAGCGAATTCACCATGCGGCACTTCTGGTCGGCGCTGACCACGCCGACCATGACGGTGACGAGCCATGTGCCGCAAGCGCAATCCGTCGACGTGTCGGGCATGTTGTGGGGCGGCAATCTGGCAGTGCTGGCGTCGCTGGTCGGCACGCCGTACATACCGCCGGTGCAAGGCGGCATTCTGTTCCTGGAAGACGTCAACGAGCAGCCATTCCGGCTTGAGCGGATGCTTTACCAACTGCATCTTTCCGGCATCCTCGCGCAGCAGCAGGCGATTGTGCTCGGCGATTTTTCCGGCAGCAGATCGTACGATTACGACAACGGATTTGACCTTCAGGCGATGATCGAGCAGATGCGCTCGGTGATCGGGATTCCGATCATCACCGGCCTGCAATTCGGCCATGTTCCGGACATGCTGACGCTGCCGGTCGGCGCTGACGCGCACCTCGTAGCCGGCGCGCATGGGTTCAAGCTGACGTTATCGGGCTATCCCTGCCTGAGCTGAAGCGGCACAGAAGCGGAAGCGGGCGTTCCCCCGCTTTCTTTTTGATTTATGAATGCAACTAACGGTCAGCCATTCAATGCCACCGCCAGCAGAACCGCCACTGAAGGTCCATCGATTTTGTTGACAAAAACCGCCATCAACGGACCTGCCCGTCTCGCCTTAATTAAACTGATATTGAAGCGAGGCTAGGTTTCCATACCGTGCCAGATAGGCTGCAGCCCATTACCGCCATGCGGATTGTCGAAATTAATAACAAAAATTGTTGACAATATTTATGTCCATCCTAAGATAACCAACATACCGAGACGCACATCATGTCCGACACAGATTCCGCCAGCTCGAATAGTTCGAAACCCGAAGCGATCGCCGAGCGCATCCGCGCGGCGATCCTCGAGCATCGGCTGGCGCCGGGCACCAAGCTCACCGAAGCACAGTTGTGCGAAGTATTTGGCGTGAAGCGCGGTCCGATCCGCCAGGCGCTCGCGCAACTGGCCACGGATCACCTCGTCGACCTTGAACCGAACCGCGGTGCATTTGTTGCGAGTCCATCGTTGCAGGAAGTGCACGAGGTGTTCGAGATGCGCCGGATCATCGAGTTGGCCGTGGTGGAGCGCATTTGCAGCGGACACGGCATCCGGCGTTTGAAGAGTATTGGCAGCATGATCGGCCGCGAGCGTAAAGCGTTCGAGACACGTGATTTTCCGGCGTGGATTCGCCTGTCGGGTGAGTTCCACACCGAGTTGGCCGGGCTCACCGGCAACGCCGTGCTGTGCGACTGCCTGAACGGCCTGGTGGCGCGCTCCACGCTGATTTCCGCGCTGTACGAGTCGCTCGGACGCAGCCCGTGCTCGTTCGAAGACCACGAAGCGATTCTCGCCGCGCTCGACGCCGGCGATGCGAAAGAGGCGGCGGCATTGATGTCGCGCCATCTGCAAAGCGTCGAGTTGAAGATGCTGGAGCGCCCGGCACGCGGTGCTGCCGATCTGCATGAAGTGTTCGGTGCACGTAACGATGCACCCAAAGGCAAGTCCGCGCCAGAGTGAGGCAAGCGGCCGGCGCGCGCTCGTTGCTGGTGCGCGCCGCACTGAATTGAACTGAACTGAACTGAACTGAACTGAACTGAACTGAATCAGGCGTGGCAAGGCGGCTCGACGTGAGCGTCGCCGGCTTGCGTGCGCGTGGCCGTCGCTGAACGACAGCCTTGGAGTAGCAACACATCGTCAGGAGTCCGCGGCTGCCGGCGGTGCGATAACCACAAGTACGTCAGTACGGAGACACCCGCGGCGCGGACCTTCAGGCGCCTGAAATTCCCTCCGGTTCCACTCGGGTGAGGGGAGTACGCCTGGCATGGCCGATGCAACGTCCGTCGATTCGCTTGTCGATGGTCCCTATCTCAAGGAGGAATCATGGCTCAGTTCAGTGCAGCGCCCAGCAATCCCGCAATACCCGCTTATGGAGACGCTGACGCACCCGGCGATCCGTCGATGCCGGCAGGTTACAGCGAGAGGCTGTACAACGAAGACCTGGCGCCGCTGCGCCATCAAACCTGGGGCGCTTACAACATCTTCGCGTTCTGGATGTCCGACGTGCACAGCGTCGGCGGCTATGTATTCGCGGGCAGTCTGTTCGCGCTCGGGCTGACGAGCTGGCAGGTGCTGATTGCGCTGCTGGTCGGCATTACGATTGTCAATGCGCTGTGCAATCTGATCGCCAGACCGAGTCAGCAGAACGGCGTGCCCTATCCGGTGGCCTGCCGCGCGACGTTCGGCGTGCTCGGTGCGAATATTCCCGCCGTGATTCGCGGTTTGATCGCGGTGGCGTGGTATGGGATTCAGACCTATCTGGCGTCGAGCGCGCTGGTGATCGTGGTGCTGAAGTTCGTCCCGCAACTGTTGCCGTATGCGGACGTTCATCACCATGGCTTCATGGGTCTCTCAGCCCTTGGCTGGACCGGTTTCATGTTGTTGTGGGTATTGCAGGCGCTGGTGTTCTGGCACGGCATGGAGACCATCAAGAAGTTCATCGACTTCGCCGGCCCGGCAGTCTATGTGGTGATGTTCATTCTCGCGGGCTACATGGTGTATCGCGCAGGGTGGCGCAATATCGGCATCAACCTGGGCGGCGTCAAATATCACGGCATGGAAGTGGTGCCGGTGATGATTACGGCGACCTCGCTGGTGGTGTCGTACTTTTCCGGACCGATGCTGAATTTCGGCGACTTTTCGCGCTACGGCAAGAGCTTTCGCAGCGTGCAGCGCGGTAACTTCTGGGGCTTGCCGGTCAACTTTCTCGCCTTCTCGCTGGTGACCGTGGTCACGACCGCCGCTACGCTGCCGGTGTTCGGCCAGCTGATCACGGATCCGGTCGAAACGGTGGGCCGTATCGACTACCCGAGCGCAGTGATTCTCGGCGCGTTGACCTTCACGATCGCGACTATCGGTATCAACATCGTCGCTAATTTCGTGTCGCCGGCCTTCGATTTCTCGAACGTCGCGCCGCGCCTGATCAGCTGGCGTGCAGGCGGCATGCTCGCGGCGGTGGCGTCGATCTTCATCACGCCGTGGAATCTGTTCAACAATCCGGCGGTGATTCACTATACGCTCGATGTGCTCGGCAGCTTCATCGGACCTTTGTATGGTGTCCTGATCGTCGATTACTACCTCGTGAAACGCCAGAAGATCGTGCTCGACGATCTTTACACGGTTTCGCAAAGCGGCTCGTACTGGTACAGAAACGGCGTCAACTACCGGGCCGTGGGCGCGTTGCTGCCGGCCGCGCTCATCGCCGTGATCTGCGTGATGGCGCCGACGCTCGACGGGCTGGCAAATTTCTCGTGGTTCATCGGCGCCGGATTGGCTGCGGTGTTCTACCGCGTGCTCGCTCGCTGAGCCGGCGTCGCAACAGGAGTCGATATGCGCATCAAACTGATCAATCCGAATACGACGCAACGTATGACCGAGGCAATGGGCCGCTGCGCGCGCGAAGTCGCCGCGCCCGGCACCGAAGTGATCGCGGTGAATCCGACGATGGGACCACCGTCGATCGAAGGCTACTACGACGAAGCACTCGCGACGCCTGGCTTGCTGGCCGAGATCGTCGCCGGCGAGCGCGACGGTTGCGACGGCTACGTGATCGCCTGTTTCGGCGATCCCGGTCTGTATGCGGCACGCGAGCTGGCACGCGGTCCGGTGATCGGCATCGCCGAGGCGGCGATGCACGCGGCAAGCGTGCTGGCGCCGGGCTTTTCCGTCGTGACGACACTGGCACGCACTTGCGGCATGGCGTGGCATCTCGCGGAGCGCTACGGGATGAAGCGCTTCTGCCGCAATGTGCGTGCCACTGACGTCGCCGTGCTCGATCTCGACAAACCCGGCTCGGCGGCGCGCCGCATCATCCTCGACGAATGCCGCCGCGCGCTGGACGAGGACGGTTCGGACGCGATCGTGCTCGGTTGCGCCGGCATGGCGCAGTTGTGCGCGGAGATCGAAGACGCCTTGGGCGCGCCGGTTATCGAGGGCGTGACGGCGGCCGTCAAATGGACCGAGGCGCTGGTCGCGCTGCGGTTGTCGACGGCTAAACGCGGTGACTATGCGCGGCCGCTGGCGAAGCGCTACGACGGCGCGCTGGAAGCTTTCAGTCCGACCGATGCCGATCCGAACCCGGCGCCACCGCGCGATTTTGCGGCAAATACGCAGGAAACCACGAAAAACGCCGACTTGCTGGGGTAAACACTACAGAACCCGCACCGCACATACATTCCGTCTGACACGCACTATCTGCCCGGGTGTATGGGCGCACCCGGGCGTTTTCGCTACACTGGTTCCACTCGGCGCCGGTGCCCGAAATGCTTTTTATCTCCTCAAACCATGCCACTCGACTCGAACTATCCACGCGATCTGATCGGCTACGGCCGCCACCCAGTGCAAGCGAACTGGCCTGGTCGAGCGCGTGTGGCCGTGCAATTCGTCCTGAACTACGAAGAGGGCGGTGAAAACTGCGTGCTGCACGGCGATCCGGGCTCGGAGCAGTTCCTCTCGGAGATCGTCGGCGCGGCTGCTTATCCGGCTCGCCACATGAGCATGGAGTCGATCTACGAATACGGCTCGCGGGCCGGCGTGTGGCGCATCCTGCGCGAATTCGAAAAGCGCGGTTTACCGCTGACTGTGTTCGGTGTCGGCATGGCGATCGAACGGCATCCGGAACTGGCGCGCGCGTTCGTCGAACTCGGTCACGAAATCGCCTGCCACGGCTATCGCTGGATTCACTATCAGGACGTGTCGCCGGAGAAAGAAGCGGAGCACATGCGCCTCGGCATGGAAGCGATCGAGCGCGTCACCGGCGAACGTCCGCTTGGCTGGTACACCGGCCGTGACAGTCCCAACACGCATCGGCTGGTCGCCGAATACGGCGGTTTCCTATACGACTCGGATTACTACGGCGACGACCTGCCGTTCTGGATGGACGTCGAAGTGACGGGCGGCGCGACAGTGCCGCAACTGATCGTGCCGTACACGCTCGACACCAACGATATGCGCTTTGCGAGCCCGCAAGGCTTCAACACTGCTGATCACTTCTTCACCTATTTGCGCGACGCATTCGACGTGCTCTACGAAGAAGGCGAAGAAGCGCCCAAGATGCTGTCGATCGGCATGCATTGCCGCTTGCTCGGCCGTCCAGGGCGCTTTCGTGCGCTGCAACGTTTTCTCGACCATATCGAACAGCACGATCGCGTGTGGGTGACGCGGCGCGTCGATATCGCGCGGCACTGGCGTGAACATCACCCTTACCAGCAAAACAACCGCGGGGCAGCGGCATGAAGGCGATGCAATACACTCTGGACCAACTCAACAGCACCTCGACCGACGCGTTCGTCGCGGCGCTGTCGGGCATTTTCGAGCACTCGCCGTGGGTCGCGGAAATCGCCGCGAATCAAAGGCCGTTCGCCAGCATCGACGCGTTGCATCGCAAGATGTCGAATATCGTCGAAACGGCAGGTGAAGAGAAGCAACTCGCCTTGATCAACGCTCACCCGGAGCTTGCCGGCAAAGCTGCGGTACGCGGCGAACTGACGGCCGAATCGACACGTGAGCAAAGCGGCGCGGGCCTCGCCCAATGCACGCAGGAAGAATTCGACAAGCTGGTCGCGTTGAACAGCGCCTATCGCGAGAAGTTCGGTTTCCCGTTCATCCTCGCGGTGCGCGGCTTCGATCGCCACGGCATCATCGCGAACTTCGAAGCGCGTGTGAACAACAGCCGCGCCGATGAATTGCGCGCCAGCCTCGACCAGATCTACCGCATCGCACGTTTCCGGCTCGACGACCTGATCGACGCGTAAGACTCGTAACTTGACCGCGCCTGGATCTCGCTTATCTCGCCTGAACCGCGCGCGTCGCGGAACTCGAACCGAAACGTTTTTTCTGCACTAGCAAACATTAAGGAAGACAAAGATGGCACTGCCGATTCTCGACCCCAACGCACCGGACTTTACGCGCCGCTATGTGAACCTCGCGGACCCGCGTCTGGGCGCGCAGGCGCTCGAGGCCAGCGACGATTTCTTCGCGCCGAAGGAGCGCATGCTGAATCCGGAACCGGCTGTCTTCATTCCCCGCAAGTACGACGACAACGGCAAGTGGATGGACGGCTGGGAGACGCGCCGCAAGCGGGCCACCGGCTACGACTGGTGCGTCGTCAAGCTCGCGCGTGCGGGCGTGATCAAGGGGCTCGATCTCGACACCAGCCACTTCACGGGTAACTTCCCGCCGGCGGCTTCGGTGGAAGCCGCGCGCGTGGTGGACGGTGTGCCGGATCAGTCGACGCAATGGACGGAAATCGTCCCGTCGACCACGCTGCAAGGCAACAGCCATCACTATCACGAAGTCGGCGACACCAGCGCTTACACGCACCTGCGCGTGAACATATACCCGGACGGCGGCATCGCGCGTCTGCGCGTGTACGGTCAGCCGCAAGTCGATTGGGCAGGCGCGAGCCGCACGGAGCAGTTCGATCTGGCGGCGATGGAAAACGGCGCGTATCTGGTCGCCGCGAACAACCAGCACTTCGGCGCCGCGTCGACGATCCTGATGCCGGGCCGTGGCGTGAACATGGGCGACGGCTGGGAAACGCGCCGCCGCCGCGAGCCGGGCAACGACTGGGCGATTGTCGCGCTGGCGCAGCCGGGCGTGATCAGGAAGATCGAAGTGGATACGGCGCACTTCAAGGGCAACTATCCGGACCGTTGCTCGATTCAGGCCGCGTATGTGACCGGCGGCACAGATAGCTCGCTGATCACGCAGGCGATGTTCTGGCCGGTGCTGCTCGGTGAACAGAAGCTGCAGATGGACAAACAGCATGACTTCGAGAGCGAAATCGCCGCGCTGGGTCCCGTGACGCACGTGCGCTTCAACATCATTCCGGACGGCGGCGTGTCGCGTCTGCGTCTGTGGGGCACGCTCGCATGATGAAAACGCTGGCTATCGAACCGTTGACGAAGGAAGCGTTTGCCCCGTTCGGCGACGTGATCGAACTCGAAGGCGCGAAGCAGATTCCGATCAACCTCGGCACCACGATCCGTTACCACGACCTGGCGAAGGTGGACGTGACCGACGAGAACGGCCGCACGCTGGTGAACCTGTTTCGCGGGCAGCCGCGCACGCTGCCGTTCGAAGTGAAGATGCTCGAGCGCCATCCGCTCGGCAGTCAGGCGTTCGTGCCGTTGAACGACAGGCCCTATCTGGTGGTCGTGGCGCCGGCGGGCGAGCTGGATGCGTCGCAGATTCGTGCGTTCGTGACGAGCGGCTGGCAGGGCGTCAACTATGCGAAGGGCGTGTGGCACCATCCGCTGATCGCGTTGGGTGACGTGAGCGACTTCATCGTCGTCGACCGTGGCGGGGATGGGCTCAATCTCAATGAGCAGGATCTGGCCGAGTCGCTCTGGCTCACCGAAGATGTATTGAACGCGGTGACGGTTTGAGGCTGGTTGCTTCGGCGTATTGTTGAACGGGTGGTTTATGCAAAAAGCCCCCAGCGGATGCTGTGGGCTTTTTGCGTTTGCGGGACGCAAAGGACCGAATTGCTCGCGGATCAGATTCAGCAGATAACCCTCCGGCAGGTTCTGCCGGAAAAACGGGTGCAGGTCGCGCGGCCAGCGCCAGGCTTGTTCTCGCACCGGCATCGCGAGGCTGACGAAGTCGGTCGCCGCTGCGTCGCGGTTGTATTTGAGGACATAGTCGTCGCGCTCGCGGAACAGCGTAGCGACGTTCTTGCCCAGAACCTGAACGTCGAGCCTCATGAGCGCGAATCCGGCATGCGTTGCTCCGCCAGGATGTCCTCGAGCGTGCGCCCATGTCCATGCGCGACGACCTTGAGGTCGTAGCCCGCTGCTTCGAGCAGGCGTACGAAAACCGACACGCTCATGTCGTTTCTGGCGAGCGTTTCCATGCGCGCGACCGTGGTGCGGGCGACGCCGGCACGCCGCGCCAATTCATCCTGCGACAGGCTGCTTTCGCGCCGTACGGCCTTCAGCATGTCAGAGACGTCAGCAAGGGTGGTCATTTGTAGCCCTAGGGCATCTGTTTGGTGATATTAAGGAAATGTTGTAGCCTAAGGGCTATATTGTCGGCTGATAAACCGTGGGCTACAAATAACTTAACTTTCGCATTTATGTGTCCTTTGGGATACAAATTCAGGCGTCACGCCCCGGCAGCACCACCATCAAAACAGCAGCAAAGAAAAAGCGGGCTTCCCGCTCGTGCGAAAAGCCCGCTTCATGTTTTACAAAGCCGGGCGCGAGGTCCGGCGCGGTCTTCACTTCACCGCACCGCCTTGAAACCAGGCGGCGATCTTCATCCGCTCGTCGTCGGTCATATGTGTCACATTGCCCAGCGGCATGGCCTTCAACGTCACCGCCTGCTGATAGATCCGCTGCGCGTTCTGCGAGATTTCGTCAGGCGTATCGAGCAGCACACCGGCCGGCGCACTGCCCATCATCGTCGGATGTGCCGAGTGGCACGCAACGCAACGCTGTTGCAGCACCGGCGCGATATCGGCCACCTTGACAACCGGCGCATTCGCGGCTTGCGCCTGCGGCACGACCGGCTTCGGCATCGTCCAGAAGAGAGCGGCGAACATCAGCACGATGCCGACCAGCGGCAGATACCACAGCACCTGACCGCGGTGACGCATCACGAAGAACTGGCGAATCAGCGCGCCGGCCAGCATGATGATCACCAGCACGGCCCAGTTGTACGGGTGCGTGTAGGTCATTGCGTAGTGGTTCGACAGCATCGCGAACACCACCGGCAGCGTGAAATATGTGTTGTGCACCGAACGTTGCTTGCCGCGCTTGCCGTAGATCGGGTTCGGCGTGTCGCCCTTGAGCATCGCGTCGACCATCTTGCGCTGGCCGGGAATGATCACGAAGAACACGTTCGCCGACATGCTCGTGGCGAGCATCGCGCCCATGATCAGGTAAGCCGCGCGGCCCGCGAAGATGTGGCACGCGAGCCATGCCGCGATCAGCACATAAGCGCCGACGCAAATGCCGAGCACTTTGTCCTTATTGCCGAGGATCCGGCACAGCGAGTCGTAGACGATCCAGCCCGCGGCGAGGAAGCCGAGTGCCGACGCAATGGCGACGACCGGACCCATATCGAGCACGTTCCTGTCGATCAGATACGTGGTCGGCGAGAACAGATACAGCACGGTGAACAGACCGAAGCCCGACAGCCACGTCGTGTACGACGGCCACTTCGACCAGTGCAGGTCCTCCGGCATTTCCGGCGGCGCGACGGTGTACTTCTGCATGTTGTAGAAGCCGCCACCATGCACGTGCCACAGTTCGCCGAACACGCCACGCTTGCGCTGGTTCGGGTCCTGTGGCGGTTTCAGGCTGTTGTCCAGCGCGACGAAATAGAACGACTCGCCGATCCATGCAATCGCGGCGACGACGTGAAACCAGCGAATTGCCAGATTCAGCCAGTCGGTGATAAAGCCTTCCATGACACTCCTCCACTTCTGATTCATTGTGCGCGCAACGACGTTTGCGCCTTCTGGGACCCGGCGGCGGGTCGTCGGCATGCTTGACGTCACTGCGCAGACTGCGGGGTGTCCCCCAAGGGGACTTCTTTCAGGGCGAAAGACGCGGTGCGCCCAGTTCGCACGACGCCGTTTTTTTATGGAACTGCGGGTTGAGTCGCCAGTCCCTTAGCTGCCCCGATAGGTGCTGTACGACCACGGCGACACCAGCAGCGGCACGTGATAGTGCGCGCCGGCATCTGCCACGCCGAAGCGCAGCACGACGCGGTCGACAAAGCGCGGCTCCGGCACTTTCGTGCCGATCGATGCGAAGTAGTCGCCGGCGCCGAACACGAGTTCGTATTCGCCCGCGACCAAAGCATCGCCTTCGAGCAGCGGCTGGTCGCAGCGGCCGTCGTCATTGGTGACGGTGGTTTTGAGCGCGCGGCGGGTGTCGCCTGAGAGCGCGAAGAGTTCGACCTTGATGCCCGCGCCGGGACGGCCGTTCGCGGTGTCGAGCACGTGGGTAGTGAGCTTTCCCATTCGCAATTTTCCTTATGTGAATGCGAGGTTTCGGCGGCAGCCCGATCCAGATACGTGTGCGGCGGATCGAGGCTCCACGTCAGTGGCTACATACCCGTCGGCGAATTGAAGCGAGCGCCGTGGCAGCCATTGTAAAAAGGTTGTTCCCATCAGCGCGCGAGAGATAGGAAAGATAATACCTGGCGCATGACAGACAGCCCGTCGAAAGCCGTATCGAGTCGATTCGTTCGACGATTGCAGTGCATTTGACCTTACCGGCGGATCGTACTGGCGCCAAAAATGGCCCACTATATCGGCAGCGTGAACTCGGGTATCGCACTGGCGCGAGTTGTCAGCATTATTTTGGCCGTCGAAGGTTACACCTGTGCCGCGGCAGTGCCGCGCACGGCCCGAAGGAAGTCCTCTTGGGGACGCTCCGAAGGATGTCCTCTTGGGGGGCGCCCCGAAGGAAGTCCCCTCGGGGGATCCCGAAGACGGCGGAAGCACGCTGGGTAACCGGGCCAACGGCGTTCGACGGGACGCGGCGGCACGGTGGCGTGCCGTCACATCGCGTTCGAACGGCTTTGCACGGAAGCAATGAAGCGGAGAAACGAATGACGATGGAGCAGGCGGGTCTGGAACCCAACAAGCCAAAGAGAACGATGCTGGTCAGGCACGCGGACGTGCTGGTCACGATGGACGGCGCCCGGCGCGAACTGCGCGACGGCGGCCTGTATATCGAGGACAACCGCATCGTCGCGGTCGGACCGACGGCGGAACTGCCGCAAACGGCCGACGAAGTGCTGGACATGCGTGGGCATCTGGTGATTCCGGGGCTGGTCAATACGCACCACCACATGTACCAGAGCCTGACGCGGGCGATTCCCGCCGCCCAGGACGCCGAGTTGTTCGGCTGGCTGACCAGCCTCTACAAGGTATGGGCGAACCTTACGCCGGAGATGATCGAGGTCTCGACGTTGACGGCGATGGCCGAGTTGCTGCTGTCCGGTTGCACGACCTCGAGCGACCATTTGTACATCTACCCGAACGGCAGCCGCCTCGACGACAGCATCGCCGCGGCGCGCCGGATCGGCATGCGTTTTCACGCGGCTCGCGGCAGCATGAGCGTAGGGCGGAAAGACGGCGGTTTGCCGCCGGATTCGGTGGTCGAGCGTGAAGCGGACATCCTGAAGGACACGCAGCGTCTGATCGAGACGTACCACGACGAAGGACGTTACGCGATGCTGCGCGTGGTGGTCGCGCCGTGCTCGCCGTTCTCGGTGAGCCGCGATCTGATGCGCGAATCGGCGAAGATGGCGCGGCATTACGGCGTATCGCTGCACACGCACCTTGCGGAGAACGTCAACGACATTGCGTACAGCCGCGAGAAGTTCGGCATGACGCCGGCCGAGTATGCGGAAGACCTCGGCTGGGTCGGTCACGATGTCTGGCATGCGCACTGCGTGCAACTCGACGAAGCGGGCATCGCGCTGTTTGCCCGCACCGGCACCGGCGTCGCGCATTGTCCGTGCTCGAACATGCGGCTGGCTTCAGGCATTGCACCGGTCAGGCGAATGCGTCTCGCGGGCGTGCCGGTGGGCCTGGGCGTCGACGGTTCGGCGTCGAACGACGGTGCGCAAATGGTCGCGGAAGTGCGGCAGGCGTTGCTGTTGCAGCGGGTCGGCTTCGGTCCGGATGCGATGACCGCGCGGGAAGCCTTGGAAATCGCGACGCTAGGCGGCGCGAAGGTGCTGGACCGCGACGATATCGGCGCATTGGCGCCGGGCATGGCGGCGGATTTCGTGTCGTTCGATTTGCGTCAGCCGCTGTTTGCGGGCGCCTTGCACGATCCGGTCGCGGCGCTGGTGTTCTGCGCGCCGTCGCAGGTGAGTCATAGCGTGATCGGCGGCAAGGTGGTGGTGAAAGATGGACAACTGACGACGCTGGAACTCGGACCGGTCATCGAGCAACACAACCGGTTGGCGAAGACGCTTTACGAAGCGGCGGCGTAGTCGCGCAAAGCACGAGGCGTGAATCTATCGGCATCCATGACGCATGAGGGATGCCGGTAGATCACCAAAGAAGCTTAAGGTTTGTCGATCAGCGTCCTGGTCGCTTCGGCAACCAGACTGCGCAGCCAGCGCACTTCGTCGGAGTAATGGACGCGTTCGTGCCACAGCTGGTAGTACTGCATCGGCGGGAAATCGAGCGGCGCGGGCACCACGGTCAGCGGCAGGAACTTGGCGTAGTAATCGGCAAACAGGCGCGTCGTCGTGAAGATCAGGTCGGACTTGATCAGCACGTAAGGCGCCAGATTGAAGTACGGCAACGTGACGACCACATGACGCTTTAACCGCTCGCGCGCGAGATGCACATCGATCGCGCCGCGTTGGCCCACCGAGTAAGGAGTCGGCGCAAGATGCGGCGCATTCAGGTACTGGTCGAGCGTCAGCCCGCCGCGTTTGGCGAACGGATGCGCGTTACTCATCAGGCAGACGATCTGATCGACGAACAGATTCGACAGGTGCAATTGCTCCGGCGGCTCCGGCCAGTTGCCGACCACGATGTCGAGCTTGCCGTCTTCGAGCGCCAGTTCGTAGTCGAAGGCCGGCCCGAGCGAGTGAAACTCGAGCGTCGCGTTCGGCGCGGCCTGACGAAAGCGTTCGACCACCGTCGGCACGAACAGCACGTTCAGGTAGTCCGGGCAGCCGATCCGGTAGCAGCGGATCGAAGTGGCCGGATCGAAGTTGTGTTGCTGGAACTTGATGCGTTCGATCTCGCGCAGCGCGTTCTGCACCGGTTCGAGCAGGCGCAGACCGTACTCGGTCGGCACCATGCCGGACTTGCCGCGCACCAGCAGCGGGTCGCCGGTGATATCGCGCAAGCGGCGCAGCGCCGCGCTGATGGCGGGTTGCGATTGATTGAGTTTGACGGCGGCGCGCGTCACGCTGCGCTCCATCAACAGGGTGTGCAAGACGCGTAGTAAATAGGTATCGATCGCCTCGCGTTGCTGACTCATGACTTCTCCGAAATATATGTGCTGGCTGATCGAGCGGGCGTGGGGGTATATGGCTTTTAATATGAACACAAAACCACGTCAAGAGTGGGATACCCGCAGAGCACGCTGCGGCGCGGGTTTGCGGGGAATTTTGACGGCTCGACTGAGTGGGTCGAATTAGGTATTGTCATCCGGTTGTGGTGACGGATCGCACGCTGACAGGGCGTGCGGACGTGCCGTAACGGGCAGTCTCCGAGGTACTACGGAATCACATGAGCGACTCTTCTTATAGCGACGGCGCCGCCGCGCAGCCGGCGCACAGGCCGGAACAGGCGGCGCCCCGGTTGGTGCTCGAGGGCATCACCAAACAATATCCGGCCGTGCGCGCCAACGACGACGTCACGCTGATCGTCGCGCCCGGTGAAATCCATGCCGTGCTCGGCGAAAACGGCGCCGGCAAAAGCACGCTGATGAAGATCATCTACGGCGCGGTGCGGCCCGACGCCGGCGAGATTCGCTGGGAAGGCGAGGCGGTCGAGATCGCCAACCCGGCGGCCGCGCGCAAGCTCGGCATCGGCATGGTGTTCCAGCACTTCTCGCTGTTCGAGACGCTGACCGTCGGCGAAAACATCGCGCTCGCGCTCGACGAACCGTTCGACCTGAAGGCGCTCGCCAAACGCATCCGCGAAGTTTCCGCCGACTACGGCCTCGACATCGACCCGCAGCGGCACGTGCATAGCCTGACGGTGGGCGAGCGGCAACGCGTCGAGATCGTGCGTTGCCTGCTGCAGAACCCGCGCTTGCTGATCATGGACGAGCCGACTTCGGTGCTGACGCCGCAGGCGGTGCGCAAGCTGTTCGAGACCCTGCGGCGTCTCGCGGCCGAAGGCTGCAGCATCCTTTACATCAGCCACAAGCTCGACGAAATCCAGGAACTGTGCGACACCGCGACGGTGATGCGCGGCGGCCGCGTGACCGGTCACGTGAAGCCGAAAGAGGAAACCCACGCGTCGCTCGCGCAATTGATGGTCGGTCATTCGCTGCCCGATTACACGAGGCGTGAACACAAGCCGGGCGACGTGCTGCTCGACGTGAAGCAACTCTCGGTGGCGAGCGACGATCCGTTCGGCACCTCGCTCGACAACGTCTCGTTCGGCGTGCATGCCGGCGAGATCTTCGGCATCGCGGGCGTGTCGGGCAACGGCCAGGCCGAACTGCTGTCGGCCCTCTCGGGCGAAAAGCGCGGCGTGCGCGCCGCTGCGGTCACGATCTGCGGCAAGGCTGCGGGGCGTATGGGCGCGGGCGGGCGGCGCGCCCTCGGTTTCGGTTTCGTGCCGGAAGAGCGGCTCGGCCGCGGCGCAGTGCCGGCGATGACGCTGTCGGAAAACGCGTTGCTGACCGCGCATCGGCAGCAGATGGTGAATGCCGGCTGGATCAAGGCGGGTGCGATGCGCAGCTTCGCCAAACGCTGCATCGAAGCCTTCGACGTGCGTTGCGGCGGTTCGGAAGCGCTGGCGCAAAGTCTCTCCGGCGGCAATTTGCAGAAATACATCATGGGCCGCGAGATCCTGCAGGCGCCCAAGGTGCTGGTGGTCGCGCAGCCGACCTGGGGCGTCGACGTCGGCGCGTCGGCCTTCATCCGGCAGCAGCTGCTCGATCTGTCCGCGCGCGGCGTGGCGATTCTGGTGATTTCCGAGGAACTGGAGGAGTTGTTCGACATCTGCGATCGCATCGCGGTGCTCGCGCGCGGCAGACTCTCGCCGGTGCGTGCGACCGGCGCGACCAACGCCGAGGAAATCGGCCGCTGGATGGCCGGCCTGTTCGGCGACCGCGAGGGGGCGGCGCCTTCGGCGGAACAGCCGGCGCATGCCTGACCGGTCGCCGATCCGGTGCTTGATCTCACGTTAAAACCCAGAACCAGACAAATCACACGCTACCCATGATTCTTCCGTATCGACTCGAAGCACGCACGACGCCCTCGCGCACGATGCAGATCGCCGTGCCGCTGATTGCCGCGTTGCTCACGCTCGCGATCGGCTTCCTGATCTTCAGCCTCGTCGGCCGCGATCCGTTGCAGGCGATGCATGCCTTCTTCATCGAGCCGCTCGCGAGCGTGAACGGCTGGTCCGAACTGCTGCTGAAGGCGTCGCCTTTGTGCCTGATCGGCCTCGGCCTCGCGATCGGTTATCGCGCGAACGTCTGGAATATCGGCGCTGAAGGGCAGATGCTGCTCGGCGGCATCGCCGCGAGCGGCGTCGCGATCTATTTCGATCAGGCCACCGGCTGGTGGATCCTGCCGACCATGATGATCGCCGGTGTGTTCGGCGGGATGGTGTGGGCGGCGATTCCGGCGCTGCTGAAGAGCCGCTTCAACACCAATGAGATTCTCGTCAGCCTGATGCTCACGTATGTGGCGACGCAGTTGCTGATCTATCTGGTGAGCGGCCCGTGGCGCGATCCGCAGGGCATGAACTTCCCGCTCTCGGAGATGTTCAGCGGCGACGCGCTGTACCCGACGTTCGCCGGCGACTGGCATTGGAAATGGTTGCGCGGCACGCGTCTGAACGCGTCGGTGTTCGTCACACTGATCGCGATTCCGCTCGTGTGGCTGTTCATGCGCAAGAGCTTCGCGGGTTACCGGATGAACGTCGGCGGTCTCGCGCCGCTCGCCGCGCGCTACGCCGGTTTCTCCGACAAGAAAACCATCTGGACGTCGCTGCTGATCAGCGGTGGTCTGGCGGGCCTCGCCGGCATGGGTGAGATCGCCGGCCCGATCGGCCAGTTGCAGGCGACGTGGTCGCCGGGCTATGGCTTCACCGCGATCATCGTGGTGTTCGTCGGGCGGCTGCATCCGCTCGGCATCGTGCTCGCCAGCCTGCTGATGGCGCTGCTGTACCTCGGCGGCGAAGCGGTGCAGACCTCGATGCAATTGCCGCAGGCGCTCTCCGGCGTGTTTCAGGGGCTGCTGCTGTTCTGCCTGCTGGGCGCCGACCTGTTCGTGAACTACCGCGTGCGCCGCCGTTCGTTGGCCCCGCAAGTTCACTGATTGGCCCACTGATTTTCCCCGCCGGATCTCCATGGATATTCAACAAGCCAGCGCGCTCACTTCGAGCGCCGTTACCGCCGCGATTCCGCTGATGTTCGCGGGCGCAGGCGAACTCGTCACCGAGAAATCGGGCGTGCTCAACCTCGGCGTCGAAGGGATGATGCTGATGGGCGCGGTCACCGGCTACGCGGTCACCGCGATTACCGGCAACCCGTGGCTCGGCGTGGTCGCCGCGATCGGCGCGGGTCTCGCGATGTCGCTGCTGTTCGCGTTTCTCACGCTGACGATGCTCGCCAACCAGGTCGCCACCGGCCTGTCGCTGACGATCTTCGGCATCGGCCTGTCCGCCTATGTCGGCAAGCCGTACACGTCGGCCGCCGTGCGCGCGACGATCGACACGTGGACCATTCCGGGTCTCTCGAAGATTCCGGTGCTCGGCCCCGCGCTTTTCAGCCTCACGCCGCTCGACTACCTCGCGTTCCTGATGTTCGCCGTGATCGGCTGGTTCCTGTACCGCACGCGTGCGGGCCTGGTGTTGCGCTCGGTCGGCGAATCGCCGCAAGTCGCGCACTCGGTCGGCTTTCCCGTGGTCGGCGTGCGCTATGGCGCCGTGGCCTTCGGCGGCGGCATGGCAGGGCTCGCGGGCGGTTATTACTCGATCGTCAACCTGCACTTGTGGCAGGAGCAACTCACCTCGGGCCGCGGCTGGATTGCGCTCGCCCTCGTGGTGTTCGCGACGTGGCGCCCGGGGCGTCTGCTGATCGGCGCGCTGCTGTTCGGCGCGGTGACCGGCTTGCAGTTCTACGCGCAGGCGATCGGCGTGCCAGTGCCGACGCAATTCCTCGCGATGCTGCCGTATGTCGCGACCGTCGTCGTGCTGGTGCTGATTTCGCGCAATCCGAACACGATTCGCCTGAACGCACCGGCATCGCTCGGCAAGCCGTTTTTCTCGGCGGGCTGACGCGGTTGGCTTAGTCGACCGACCACACGTTTCCCCTCATTTGAGCAACACGCATCCGATAGACACGACAGGAGAAAACATGAAGAGAAGAAATCTGCTGACCGCCTTCGCATGGGGCGCGGCCTCGCTGGCGCTCGCCGCACCGCTTGCGCAAACCGCACGGGCCGCCGACGCACCGGGCGTCGCGTTCGTCTACCTCGGCAACCCGGGCGATGCCGGCTGGACCTTCGCGCACGACCAGGGTTCGAAGGAAGCCGAAGCGAAGTTCGGCAGCAAGATCAAGATCACCCGCATCGAGAACGTGCCGGAATCGGCCGACTCCGAGCGCGTGTTCCGCGACCTGGCGAACAAGGGCAACAAGATCATCATCGGTTCGAGCTTCGGCTACCAGGACTTCGAACTGAAGGTCGCGAAGGACTTCCCGGACACGGTGTTCCTGCATGCAACCGGCTACAAGAAGGCGCCGAACTTCGGCACCTACGACGTGCGCATGTATCAGGGCGCGTATCTGGCCGGCGTCGCCGCGGGCTACGTGACGAAGACCAACACGCTCGGCTTCGTCGCTTCGGTGCCGATTCCCGAAGTGATCCGCAACATCAACGCGTACACGCTGGGCGCGCGTTCGGTGAATCCGAAGGTGCACACCAAGGTCATCTGGATCAACAGCTGGTTCGACCCGGGCAAGGAAAAGCAGGCCGCTGAAACGCTGATCGGCCAGGGCGCCGACGTGCTGCTGCAAAACACCGATTCGAGCGCGACGCTCGCGACCGCATCGGAGAAGCACGTGCATGCGTTCGGCTGGGATTCGGACATGAAGAAGTTCGGTCCTGACGCCCACCTCGGCTCGGTGGTCGCGCACTGGGGCGTGTATTACAACGCGGCGATCCAGCAGGTGCTGGACGGCAAATGGAAGAACGACCCGGTGTGGTGGGGCATTCCGCAAAAGGCCGTCAATCTCGAAGACCTGAACACGTCGGCGATTCCGGCCGACGCGCAGAAACAGGTGGCGGCGAAGCGCGATGAACTGGCGGGCGGCAAGTGGGACGTGTTCACGGGCCCGATCAAGGATCAGGGCGGCGCGGTCAAGGTGCCGGCCGGCAAGACGCTGACCGATCCGGAATTGCAGCGCCTGAACTGGTATGTGGAAGGCGTGGACGGTTCGCTGCCGAAGTAACGCAGGTACGCGACGATCGACCGGGTCGCGATCGACCGGGTCGCGATCGACCGGGTCGCGATCGACCGGGTCGCGATCAACCAGGCGACGGTTTCCGCAACCGCTGCTGCAAGGAGCTGCGTCCAGTACGGACGCAGCTTTTTTTGCTTCAGGCTTTGCTTTGCATTCCGCTCGGGTTGAGCGCGTAACACCCTAGTCGATGCGCAAGCCGACCTTGATGGTGACCTGCCAGTACGCGACCTTGTCGTTTTCGATCTGGCCCCGCGTTTCCGTGACTTCGAACCAGTGCAAATTGCGCAACGTCTTGGACGCTCTTGTAATCGCGGTGCTGATGGCGTCGTCGATCGACTTGGTCGACGAACCGGTCAGCTCGATTTGTTTGTAGACGTGGTCTGACATGAACTTCCTCCTTTGATCTTCGTTGGTGTGCAAAAAAAGTATAGGCAATGGAACGCGGCCAGCGGCGGGCGCGGCCGTTATCATGTCCACGCACACTCAACCTGAAACCTGACGAGGCTCGAAAGTGGAACTTGGTTTTTGCGGTCCCGGATTGATGGGCGCGCCGATGATCCGGCATTTGCTGCGTGCGGGGCATACCGTGCATGTCTGGAACCGCACGCGGGCCAAAGCGCAAGCGCTGCTGGCGGACGGCGCTCAGGTCGTCGATACGCCGCTTGAGCTGGCCGCACGCTGCGAAGCGGTGCTGTTGTGCGTCGCGGATGCAGCGGCGGTCGAAGAGGTGATGTTCGGTGACGCGGGGCTGCTCAGTGCCGGCGCACCGGGCCGGGTGCGCTGGATTGTCGACCACTCCAGCATCCCGCCGGCGGCGACGCGCGCGCTCGCGCAACGCGCGGCGGCGGTTGTGGGCGAGGGCGCTGGCGTCGGCTGGATCGATGCGCCGGTGTCGGGCGGGGTCGCGGGCGCTGCGGCCGGCACGCTGGCGGTCATGGCCGGCGGCGCCTCGGCGGATGTCGAGGCTCTCAGGCCGGTGCTCGGCGCGTACGCGGCCCGCGTCACGCATATGGGGGAGGTCGGCGCGGGTCAGACCGCCAAACTCTGCAATCAGACCATCGTCACCGCGACGCTGGCGGCGATCGCCGAAGCGGTGAGTCTTGCGCAACGCAGCGGCATCGACGCCGCCAAACTGACCGAGGGTCTCGCGGGCGGTTGGGCCGATTCGGTGCTGTTGCAGATTTTCGTGCCGCGCATGACGCAAAACGGTCTCGCGCCGATCGGCGCGTTCCGCACGTTCCAGAAAGACATCGACACGGTTGCGGCCACCGCTTACGAAACCGGTACGCCGATGCCGGTGGCGTCGACGGTCCAGCAACTGTTGCGGCTGGGCGCGGCAATGGGCCTCGCCGAGGCCGATCTGTCAGCCTTCATCGACGTTTTGCAGACGCCGCGCGGCGGCTAAAGCCGGATGGTAGGCGCGCGTGCGGGTTGATTTCGCGATAACCTGCTAAAATATGCGGTTTTTCGCCGATATCACATTCAAAGGGACGCGCCGTGCTGTCTACCGCCAATATCACCATGCAATTCGGGCCAAAGCCCCTCTTCGAGAACATCTCGGTCAAATTCGGGGAAGGGAACCGCTATGGCCTGATCGGTGCGAACGGCTGCGGTAAATCCACCTTCATGAAGATCCTCGGCAGCGATCTGGAGCCGAGTTCGGGCAACGTGATGCTCGAGCCGAACGTGCGTCTGGGCAAGTTGCGCCAGGATCAGTTCGCGTACGAAGACGTGCGCGTGCTCGACGTCGTGATGATGGGCCACACCGAAATGTGGGCCGCGATGACCGAGCG
Organism: Paraburkholderia sp. SIMBA_030; assembly: GCF_046535245.1. Lineage (NCBI taxonomy): Bacteria > Pseudomonadati > Pseudomonadota > Betaproteobacteria > Burkholderiales > Burkholderiaceae > Paraburkholderia > Paraburkholderia sp. SIMBA_030. The sequence continues at coordinate 64,904 of NZ_JAWRXB010000029.1, read as the reverse complement.
CGACGCAATCTACGCGAACCCGGACGCCACCGACGACGACTACATGCACGCCGCCGAACTCGAAGCGAAGTTCGCCGAGTACGACGGCTACACCGCCGAAGCGCGCGCGGGCGAACTGCTGCTCGGCATCGGCATCGCGATCGAGGACCACAACGGGCCGATGAGCAACGTCGCGCCGGGCTGGAAACTGCGCGTGCTGCTTGCGCAGGCGCTGTTCTCGAAGCCGGACGTGCTGCTGCTGGACGAACCGACCAACAACCTGGACATCAACTCGATCCGTTGGCTGGAAGACGTGCTCAACCAGTACAACTCGACGATGATCATCATCTCGCACGATCGACATTTCCTGAACCAGGTCTGCACGCACATGGCGGACATGGACTTCGGCACGCTGAAGGTCTATCCGGGCAATTACGACGACTACATGCTGGCCAGCACGCAGGCGCGCGAGCGTCAGCAGAACGCCAACGCGAAGGCGAAGGAGCGCGTCGCCGACCTGCAGGACTTCGTGCGCCGCTTCTCGGCCAACAAGTCGAAGGCGCGTCAGGCCACCAGCCGTCTGAAGATGATCGACAAGATCAAGATCGAGGAATTCAAGCCGTCGTCGCGGCAGAACCCGTTCATCCGCTTCGAGTACGAGAAGAAGCTGCACAACATCGCAGTGGTCGCCGACAGGATTTCGAAGAAGTACGAGCGCCAGATCTTCAACGATTTCAGCATCAGCGTGCAGCCGGGCGAGCGTATCGCGATCATCGGCGAGAACGGTGCGGGTAAGACCACGCTGCTGCGCTCGCTGCTCGGCAAGCTCACGCTCGATCACGGCACGGTGAAGTGGGCTGAAAACGCGAATGCCGGTTACATGCCGCAGGACACGTACGAAGAGTTTCCGAACGACGTCACGCTGATGGAGTGGATCGACACCTACCGCAAGGAAGGCGACGACGAGCAGATGGTGCGCGGCACGCTCGGCCGGCTGCTGTTCAATGCCGACGATATCCGCAAGTCCGTGAAGGTGCTGTCGGGCGGCGAGAAGGGTCGCATGATCTGGGGCAAGCTGATGCTGGGCCGCCACAACGTGCTGCTGATGGACGAGCCGACCAACCACATGGACATGGAATCGATCGAGTCGCTGCAGATCGCGCTTGACAAGTACGAAGGTACGCTGATTTTCGTTTCCCACGATCGTGAGTTTGTGAGCGGGTTGGCGAACCGGATCATCGAAGTGCGCACGGATGGGACGTTGAATGACTTCGGCGGTAACTATGAAGACTTCCTGTTGAGCCAGGGCGTGCAGTAAGCCGTTCGTTGCCGCACTTTTTGTCGTCAAGCCTGCTTCTTTGAAGTGGGCTTTTTTTATGGCGTGGCGCAGGCAAAAAAACTCACTACGAAGTGACCGACATCAACTAACCAGAACGAAAACCCGATCTGCAAACCAATCCCTTGACCCAAAGCAACGCAAGCCGCGCCTGACGACCGATTATCACGCCTTCGATAATCCATCCATCGGGTCGCCATCCATGCTTACCTCTCACTCGTTCCCGCCTCTAACCATCCGCGGCCGCGCTCTACTGCCGATCGTGCAAGGCGGCATGGGCGTCGGCATCTCCGCTCACGGGCTCGCCGGCAGCGTCGCCCGCGAAGGCGCACTCGGGACCATTGCCAGCATCGACCTGCGCCATCATCACCGCGATCTGATCGAACTCTGCCGTCAATCCCCGGACCGGGCCACCCTGGAACAAGCCAACCTCACGGCGCTGGCCCGCGAAATCCACTCCGCCAAAGCAATCAGCGAAGGTCGCGGGATGATCGCCGTCAACGTGATGAAGGCAGTCACCGCGCAAGCAGACTACGTGCGCGTCGCCTGCGAAAACGGCGCCGACGCGATCGTGATGGGGGCGGGCCTGCCGCTCGATCTGCCCGACATGACCGAAGGCCGCGATATTGCGCTGATCCCCATCCTGTCGGACAGTCGCGGCGTTGCGCTGGTGCTGAAGAAGTGGATGAAAAAAGGCCGTCTGCCGGACGCCGTCGTGATCGAACATCCGGCCCACGCAGGCGGCCACCTTGGTGTGACCAACCTCGCTGACCTGCACGACCGGCGCTTCGACTTTTTTCGCATCATCGAAGAACTCGATGCGGTATTCACGTCGCTCGGCCTGGATCGCAAAGACGTGCCGTTGATCGTCGCGGGCGGCATCAATAGCCACGAAGCGGTGCGCGAACTGTTGAACGCGGGTGCAAGCGGCGTGCAACTCGGCACGCCATTTGCCGTCACCGAAGAAGGCGATGCGCATCCTGACTTCAAGCGCGTGCTGGCAGACGCGAAGCCCGATGACATCGTCGAGTTTGTCAGCGTCACGGGACTGCCCGCGCGCGCCGTGAAAACGCCCTGGCTGATGCGCTATCTGCGCAACGAAACAAAAATTCGCGAGAAGATCGGCACGCTCAAGCATGTCTGTCCGACGGCACTCGAATGCCTGAGCGTCTGTGGCCTGCGCGACGGTATCGAGAAGTTCGGCCACTTCTGCATCGATACGCGACTGGCCGCGGCGTTGCGCGGCGATGTGGCCAATGGTCTGTTCTTCCGCGGCCGCGAAGCATTGCCGTTCGGCAACGCGATTCGCAGCGTGCACGATCTGATCGAATTGCTGTTGACCGGCGTGACGCGACCGGCTGTCGCAGGGCGGTGGGCATTTTCGCTTGGTTGATACGCGTCAACGTCCGGGCTGACGAGACCTTCGACAATCTCCGCAGGCAAACAACCACTCGGGGAAGAACATGAAGCACTCGCTCAGAAACAGAATCAAGGCCGCCGCCGTCGCATCGAGCCTGCTATGCGCGGCCGCGCTGGCTCAGCAAGCGCACGCCGCTGGCGACGACCAGATGAGCGGCATTCACGCCGGCGACGTACTGGCGCGTCTGCGTGCGATCAGCATCATGCCGAACGTGACGACCAATCAAACGCTTTCGGCGTTGAACGTGGGCGTCAACAACGCCATAGTGCCGGAACTGGATCTGACGTACATGATCCGCGATTACCTCGGCGTCGAGCTGATTCTGGCCACGTCGCGCCATCAGCTCACGTCGAGCCTCGGCAATCTCGGTGGCGTGAACGTTCTGCCGCCCACGCTGCTGCTGCAATATCACTTCAATCACGCTGGGCGTATCCGTCCGTATCTCGGCGCGGGTATCAATTACACGTATTTCTACAACAACGGCCTGAGCGCCGGCGGGCAGCCGATCTCGATCACCAATCACAGCTTCGGGCCGGCGTTGCAAGCCGGCGTCGACGTGCAGGTGACCAAGTCGCTGTTCGTCAACGCGGACATCAAGAAGATCTGGATGCACACGGATACATCGCTCGGCGGTCAGTCGCTCGGCCGGCTGAGTATCGATCCGGTGGTGGTCGGTCTGGGTGTCGGTATGCGGTTCTGATTGCCGCCTCTTGGGCTCAGCGCTCAAAAAAGCAAAAACGCCGGAATTTCCCGGCGTTTTTTATTGCAAGCGCTTATTGCAAGCGCGAACCGCGCCGGACAGCGGTTACAGCTTGTCGTACTTGAAGCGCATCGCCGTGCCGTCCTGCTCGATGCGGACCCACACCGCGCGTTTTTCCTCGTCGCTGAGGAACACCCAATTGGACACTTCGGCGGCGGTTCGGCCGCAGCCTTTGCAGACTTCGTCGAAGAGCGTTGAGCAGACGCCGATGCACGGGCTGTCGGGAAGATCGTGGAGATTCGAAGCCATCGGAAACCTTGGGGCGGGAAGCGGAGTTCCGCTATGTTAACCGATGCGGTGTATGCGCCTTGCGGACCCAGCAAAGGTGAGAATGCTTACAAAACGGCTTCATTCGCAAGTGGATCGAGCGAATCAACGGCATGATCGCAAGGCAATTGCAGGCTCCGCACCAGCTGGCTTGCCGCCGGCAGCTGATGGGAGTGCTGTCCAACCAAAGTGCACACAGCGGGTATAACGTGACAACGGCACAACACCGCGACGGACACCTGCGTTTTTTTCGAGTAGACACGGGCCGATAACCCGATAAAATTGCGCCGATTTTGTAGCGGCACGGCTTATGCTGTGCCGTTTGCGCGACAGCCTGGCATTTTTTTTGAGGCGCGCAATAATTAGTGGTAGTTTTCGGGTTTTTCAGGGAGCCGCGCGTGCTGTACCGCGGCGTGAATGAGGAAGCGGTCGGCTCGGCCGGCCACGATCGGAGAACGAAATGAAAAGACGGGTAGTGGGGCAAGTGGCGGCGCTGGTCTTGTGTGCGACGCCCTGGTTGACGGCCGCTGCAAAAGACACGCAGCTCAACGTGTATAACTGGTCCGATTACATTGCCAAGGACACCATCCCGAACTTCACCAAACAGACCGGCGTCCAGGTCAAATACGACAACTACGACAGCGACGATACGCTGCAAGCCAAGCTTCTCACCGGCAATTCCGGCTACGACATCGTCGTGCCGACCAGCAATTACGCCGGCAAGCAGATCGCCGCGGGCATCTTCGCGCCGCTCGACAAATCGAAGCTGCCGAACCTGAAATACCTCGACCCGTCGCTGATGGCGCTGGTGGCCGGCGCCGATCCGGGCAACAAGTACACGGTGCCTTGGGCGTACGGTACGACCGGCCTCGGCTACAACGTCACCAAGGCGCAGCAGATCCTCGGCAAGAACGTGCCGCTCGACAACTGGGACGTCCTCTTCAAGCCGGAAAACATTTCGAAGCTGAAAGCCTGCGGCGTATCCGTGCTCGACGCACCGGACCAGATGTTCGCCGCCGCGCTGCACTACATCGGCAAGGATCCGATGAGCACGAACCCGGCCGACTACCGCGCCGCGCTCGCCATGATGAAGAAGATCCGCCCGTACATCACGCAGTTCAACTCGTCGGGCTATATCAACGACCTGGTCGGCGGCGATATATGCTTCGCGTACGGCTGGTCGGGCGACGTCGTGATCGCCAAGCATCGCGCGGTCGAAGCGAAGAAGGCCTACAAGATCGAGTACTACATTCCGAAGGGCGGTGCGCCGGTGTGGTTCGACGTCATGGCGATTCCGAAGGACGCGAAGAACAAGGAAGCTGCGCTCGAGTGGATCAACTACATCGAAACGCCGCAGGTGCACGCCGCGATCACCAACGCCGTCTACTATCCGAGCACCAACCTCGAGGCGCGCAAGTACGTGGACAAGGACGTGGCGAACGACCCGGCCGTGTATCCGCCGCCCGAGGTCATCAAGACGCTGTTCCTGCTGAAGCCGCTGCCGCCGGAAATCCAGCGGCTGCAGACGCGGCTGTGGACTGAATTCAAGTCCGGCCGCTGAACCCGCGGCCATTTTGAACGGGTAAGTATCGTCATGAAGCCCCCGGTGTCCGCCGGGGGCTTTGTTCGTCAAACGCCGGAGTGAAGCAGCATTATGATGAGTAGCGACCAGTTGGGCGCGCTGCCAGGGTCCGGCTTGCGGTCCCCGGGCCTCAGCACCGTTGGCGAAGACGCAGCGGATAACTTCGTCCAGATCGTCGATGTCGTGAAGAAATTCGGCGAGACCGTGGCGGTCAAGCAGGTCAATCTGTCGGTGAAAAAGGGCGAGTTGTTCGCGCTGCTCGGCAGCTCCGGCTGTGGCAAATCGACCTTGCTGCGGATGCTGGCCGGTCTCGAGAGCGTGACCTCGGGCAAGATCCTGATCGACGGTGAAGATCTTGCGCAGTTGCCGCCGTACCGGCGGCCGATCAACATGATGTTCCAGTCGTATGCGCTGTTTCCGCACATGAGCGTCGAGGCCAACGTCGCCTTCGGTCTCAGACAGGAAGGCGTGCCGAAAGCCGAAATGAAAGAGCGCGTGCACGACGTGCTCGAACTCGTGCAGATGGGCCGCTTCGCCAAACGCAAGCCGCATCAGCTCTCCGGTGGGCAGCAGCAGCGTGTCGCGCTCGCGCGCTCGCTGGTCAAGCGGCCGAAGCTGCTGTTGCTCGACGAGCCGATGTCCGCGCTCGACAAACAGATTCGTCAGCGTACGCAGATCGAACTGGTCAACATTCTCGACAAGGTCGGCGTGACCTGCATCATGGTGACGCACGATCAGGAAGAGGCCATGACGATGGCCGCGCGCCTCGCCGTGATGAGCGAAGGCGAGATCGTGCAACTCGGCACGCCGCACGAGGTCTACGAATTTCCTAACTGCCGCTTTTCGGCCGAGTTCATTGGCTCGACCAATCTGTTCGAAGGCAACGTCGTCGAAGACGAACCCGATCACGTGTTCATCGAGACGCCCGATCTGCCGAGCCGCCTCTACGTGAGCCACGGCATTACCGGTCCGCTCGGCATGCCTGTGACCATCTCGGTGCGGCCCGAGCGCATCTCGCTGACGCGCAAACCGCCTGAAGGCGCGTACAACTGGGGCAAGGGCGTCGTCACGAATATCGCTTACATGGGTGGCTATTCGCTGTATCACGTGAAGATCGAGGCCGGTAAAACGGTGATCGCGAATGTCACGAGTCTCGCATTGAGCGAAATCGATCCACCCACCTGGGGCGACGCAGTGTACGTGCGCTGGAGCGCATCGGCCGGCGTGGTGCTGACATCATGAAACGCATGATGAGTTCTCTGGCAGCGTGGCCGGTGCGGCGCTTCAACCTGACCGGCAGCACGGCGGTCGTGGCCGGCCCGTTCGTCTGGCTGCTGCTGTTTTTTCTCGTACCGTTCCTGCTGGTCGTGAAGATCAGCTTCGCCGATCTGCAGCTCGGCATTCCGCCTTATACGGAACTGACGACCTATACGGACGGCGTGGTTCACGTCGCGCTCGATCTTTCGCATTATGCGTTTCTGCTGACCGACAGCCTGTATTTCGCGACTTACGTGAATTCGGTGGTGGTGGCGGCGGTATCGACCCTGCTGTGTTTGTTGATCGGCTATCCGATGGCGTACTACATCGCGCGATCGAATCCGGCGAGCCGCAATCTGTTGATGATGGCGGTGATGCTGCCGTTCTGGACGTCGTTTCTGATTCGCGTGTATGCGTGGATCGGGATTCTGAAGAACAACGGTTTGCTGAACAACTTCCTGATGTCGACCGGGCTGATTCATACGCCCATCGAGCTGTATCACACGAATGCCGCGGTTTATATCGGCATGGTGTATTCGTACCTGCCGTTCCTCGTGATGCCGCTGTATGCGCACCTGGTGAAGATGGACATGACCTTGCTGGAAGCCGCCTACGACCTCGGCGCAAAGCCGTGGAAGGCGTTCTGGCAGATCACGTTGCCGCTGTCGAAGAACGGCATCATCGCCGGTTGCCTGCTGGTGTTCATTCCGGCGGTGGGCGAGTACGTGATTCCTGAATTGCTGGGCGGCGCGAACACGCTGATGATCGGCCGTGTGATGTGGAATGAGTTTTTCGACAATGCCGATTGGCCGATGGCGTCTGCCGTGACGTGCGCGATGGTGTTGTTGTTATTGGTGCCGATGGCGTTTTTCCAGTACGCGCAGGCTAAGGCGATGGAGGAAGGGCGCTGATGAAGCCGAACCGGATTTTGCAGTTGATTGCATTGGGGATTGGTTTTTTGTTTCTGTATGTGCCGATCGTGAGTCTGGTTGTGTATTCGTTCAACGAATCGCAGCTGGTCACGGTGTGGACGCGGTTTTCCACGCGGTGGTATGCCGCTTTGCTGCGCGATGATGAACTGATCGCGGCGGCGTGGCTGTCTTTGCGGGTGGCGTTGCTGACGGCGTTCGCTTCTGTGGTGATCGGTACATGGGCTGGGTTTGTGCTGGCGCGGATGGGGCGGTTTCGTGGCTTCGCGCTCTATACCGGGATGATCAATGCGCCGCTGGTGATTCCCGAGGTGATTCAGGGGATTTCGCTGTTGCTGTTGTTCATCGAAATGGCCAAGTGGCTGGGATGGCCCGCCGGGCGTGGCATTTTCACGATCTGGATCGGACACGTGATGCTGTGTATTTCTTATGTGGCCATCATCGTTCAGTCTCGCGTGAAGGAGTTGCATCCTTCTCTTGAAGAAGCTGCGCTTGATCTTGGGGCTACACCGGTCAGGGTGTTTTTCTCCATTACGTTGCCGTTGATTTCGCAGGCGCTCGTGTCCGGGTGGTTGCTGTCTTTTACGTTGTCTATCGACGATGTGGTTTTGTCGGCCTTCCTGTCGGGTCCCGGCTCGACTACTTTGCCGCTGGTGGTGTTTTCCCGTGTTCGGCTTGGGTTGAATCCTGAGATGAATGCGCTCGCTACACTGTTTATTGCCGTTGTCACGGTTGGGGTGGTGGTGGGGAATTATTTTATGCAGAGAGCGGAGAGGAAGCGGGGTGTGATGGCGGTTTAGGTTTTTTGCCTGCGCGGCGCTTTGGTTGTTGTGCCTGCGGTGTTGGCCTTTCCTTGCTTTGTTATTGGTCTATTAGCGTTCCCCCTGTGCGGGGGAGCACCTACTTTTCTTTGCCGGCCGCAAAGAAAAGTAGGCAAAAGAAAGCGGCTCACACCGCTAATTCTTAAGCGGGTCCCCTGGCTTGGAGGAGGTAGTGGAGCATCTGGAATCGGTGTCCTCGCACATTCCGCGCTGGTGACAAGGCAGTCATTCTTCCGGCGGCGCTGCGCGCGCCGCAGCGGTGCTTCACCAAACCGGCGGGTGATTCTGGCGTGCGCGGTTTTGTCTGTGCCGTGACCTGCAGCCCGTCCGTTTATGCGTTTCTGCATTGCGTGCAGTACCACATTTGCAAGCTCACCAAGCCAGCTTCACCCGACCTTATTTCCCACTAGCACATCGCCGAGACGAGGCCGATGGCTCCCACAGAAGGGGAGTCACCCCCTGGTTTACCTGGCCGATCGGACCGCGACGCACGCAGTGCGGAGTGGCAAGAATGACGCCGGGGGCGCGTGTCCGCTATCGGTTTTGTGAAGTACCGCTTCGGCGCGCGCAGCGCCGCCGGAAGTATGACTGCCTTGTCGCCAGCGCGGAGTGTGCGAGAACACCGATTCCAGATGCTCCACTACCTCCTCCAAGCCAGGGGACCCGCTTAAGGGTTAGCGGTGTGAAGCCGCTTTCTTTTGCCTACTTTTCTTTGCGGCCGGCAAAGAAAAGTAGGTGCCCCCCGCACAGGGGGAACGCTAATAGACCACTAAGAAATCAAGGAAAGGCCAACACCGCAGGCGTACAACCAGAAGCGCCGAGGAAGCAAACAGCACAGGGGGACCGCTAATAAACCAATATCAAATCAAGAAAAGGCCACCGCCGCAGGCACAACAACCAAAGCGCCGCGCAGGCAAAAAAACTTAAACCTTATAACCAATCCGAACCCCGCCCCAATGCCGTCCGGCAACAAACACAGGCGCCGACGCATCCTTCATCAAAACAAACTGGCCGCCGCCCATATCGCGCCGATAGGTCTGCAACAAAAACTTCTTGGTATGAGAACCAGCAGCAAGCCCGGTACGATCGTTGAACATCCGTCGATTCCTGCAGTTAGCCATATTCCAGACCACGTCCTCGCGCTGCGGCAAAGAAAACTTCAGATTATGGGTAGGCAGATAGCCGCGCACGTCGACAGCGGCACAAAACGCGACCCGTGGATCGAGCCCGAGCAACGGCTCCTGAATAGCCGGCAAAACCCGATCGGTAAAGGCAGTAAACCGGGTAACGAACTGAGCAGGATTGCTTCCAGCCACCGGGACATACTTCTGATCGAACAGATCTTCAATCGACACTTCGCCCCGAGCCACAGCCGTTTCGAATAACTTGCCTACCGCAGCCGCGGCCTGCTGCACCGCTTCGATAAACCGCGTGTCCGCCGTCTCCACGCCGGTCGCGGCAGTCAGTTCAATCAACGTCTCGGAAACACTCAGCAAATTCCCCAGCCGGTCCTTCGCCTGCACGAAGTTCTCGCTCGAATTCTCGACGCCCGTCGCCATCTCCAGCACCTGCGCCTCGAGTCCGTCGCATTGCGTCTCGATCTCGCCGGTCAACATGGCAATCTGCCCAGCCTCGTTGTTGAGCTGCGCAATCGCATCGCCCGTCGCATGCACGACGTCGCCGATCTTGCGCGTGCCCTCGCGTACCCGGTGCGCCCGCGCTGTGTTCACCGAGCCTTCGCTGATCAACTGCTCGGTCTGCCGCGTCAGCTGCGCCAGCGTCGTCTCGATCTGGCCGGTCGCTTGCGCGGTCTTCGCCGACAGGTTCTTCACCTCGGCGGCCACCACCGCGAAACTCTTGCCGGAATCGCCGGCGCGCGCGGCTTCGATCGCCGCGTTCAGCGCCAGCAGATGCGTTTGGCGGGCAATCAGCGAAATCTCCTCGGAGACGCGGCTCACGTGCGCAAGCGCGCTGCGCAGCGCGCCGATCTGGCTCTCGATCACCGTGACGCCTTCAACGAGCCCGTGGATGTCGGCCAGCGACGCTTCCAGCGTCTGCTGCGATGCCTGCACGCCGGTCGCGGCTTCAGCCGACACGCTGCGCATTTCGCGCGCGGCGGCGGCAATGCGGTGGTTGCCCGCGAGCGTTTGAGCGGCGGACTCGCGCAGCGTGCGGCATACCTGGGCCTGCCGCTGCACGCGCGCGGCGACTTCTTCGACGTGGCCCGATACGTCGAAGATTTCAATGCCCAGTTTGCCCGCTTGCGCGGCTATGTCGTCGTCTCGGGCTGGCAGCAGCTCTCCCACCTGTGGGCGCTGATCGTGATTCTCTGCAAATTTTTCTGGGGCCTGCTGCGCTTGCTCGGCGGCGGTTGAAAGCGCATCGTCATGCACCGGCCGTTCAACCCGGGTAACGTAGAGCCCTCCCCAAAGCTCGCACAGGACGCGCCCATGAGCGATTCAACCCAGCGTTTCACCGACCGTGTCGCGGACTACGTCAAGTACCGGCCGAGCTATCCGCGCGAAGTCGTGACGTTCCTGCACGACACCTGCGGGGTTGCGCCTCACGCTCTGGTGGTCGATATCGGCGCCGGCACGGGCATCTCAGCGAAGCTGTTTCTCGATGCAGGCCATCCGGTGATCGCGGTCGAACCGAATCGGGCGATGCGCGAAGCATCGAACGCGTGGCTCGTGGGGCGGGGCGATTTCCGCAGCGTAGCGGGCACCGCGGAAGCGACTACGCTCGACGACGCCAGCGTCGAGCTCGTGATCGCCGCCCAGGCCTTCCACTGGTTCGATCACGCAGTGGTGAGCCGCGAGTTTGCACGCATCCTGAAGCCGAAGGGGTTGGTCGCGCTGTTCTGGAACAGCCGCCTGCTGGAGGGCACGCCGTTTCTGGCCGGCTACGAGGCGCTGCTGAAAAAGTACGGCGTCGACTACACGGCGGTGTCGGAGCGCTATGGCGACGACGAATCGATGGCCGCATGGTTCGGCGACGGCTTCGCGTACAAGGCGAGCTTCCCGAACGGACAACAACTGGACTTTGACGGCCTGAAGGGGCGCTTGATGTCGTCGTCGTATGCGCCGAAAGCGGGGCATACGAACTATGAGCCGATGATGGCCGCGCTGCGCGAACTGTTCGACAGCACCGCGCAAAACGGCACGGTCGACTTCGCTTACGCGACGCGTGTTTATGTCGGCTACCCCAACGCCAACGGGTGATGGTTCAACGCGCCGCGTGCGACAGACGCACGCGGCGATGCGTCCGTTGTTTCAGGCAGACCCGGAAAGCCGCATCAAACCGGCGAGCGACTCGCGCTTGCCGTAGCTGCGGCCCTTGTCGCTGGCGCCGAGAAAGGCGCGCAGATCGGCCATCACACGCTCGGGCGCTTCTTCCATCGGGATGTGGCCGAGTCGAACGCAGCGGGCCTGTCACGCCGAACGGCGGCAAATCGAGACGGATCACGCGATGCGTGCGCTTGAGTTCGTCGGCGACGCGATTCCACGTATGCAGCGACGACGCGAAACCATGAATCATCACGATCGTGTCGCCGCTGCCTTCATCGACGTAGTGCACGTCGGCGCCCATGATCTTGACGAACTTCGAACCGCTTTGCGTATAGCGCCGCTGTAATTCGGCGCGCGGCACACTGGTGATGCCGAGGCGCGCGGCGAGCGAGCGCGGCGGCAGCGGCGCGGATGCGGCGGACGTAGCGGGTTTAGCGGGTATAGCAGGTCCCAGGCTTGCCATCGTTTTTGTCTCCCTTTTTAGTTCGAGTCGAGGATCGCGGCTGCCGCGTCGACGAGCGGCCCCTCAGCCGCGAACGACATCCAGGCGCATCAAGGCGCAAAGCGGTAATCGCGCGGCCGCACGCGGCGCGTGCGCTGGCGAAAACTGAACGTGAAGCCCGGCCAGATCGCGGTCACCTTGCCGCTCCTGGTCTGATACCAGCTATGGCAGCCGCTCATCCAGACGGAGCGTTGCATCTCCTTCTGCAAACGCGCGTTGAAGTCGCGCTGCACGTCGGGCCGCAGGTTCATCGTGCGTGCTTTACGCAGGCGCAGCACGCGCAGGCAATCGGCGATGTATTGCACCTGCGACTCGATCATGTAGATCATCGAGTTGTGACCGAGGCCGGTATTCGGGCCGGCCATCATGAAGAAGTTCGGGAAGTTCGCGATGCTGGTGCCGAGATACGCTTGCGGGCCGTCGCGCAACCACATTGCGCCGAGATCGGCGCCGTCGATGCCGGTCACGTCAAACGGCGCGCCGACGTCGTTGACCTGGAAGCCCGTGCCGCAAATGATCGCGTCGGCAGGGTGATGTGCGCCGTCGTCGGTCACGATGCCGTCAGCGACGATCTCGCGGATGCCGGCCGTCACCACGTCGACGTTCGGCTGACCGAGCGCTGGATAGTAGTCGCTCGACAACAGCACGCGCTTGCAGCCGAGCCGGTAGTTTGGCGTCAGCCTGGCGCGCAGCGCCGGATTCTTGACGCGCCGTTCCAGATAGCTCAGGCCGAACTTCATCGGAAACTTCATCAGTTCCGGATTGACGACGAACGCGATCGCGCGCGATTCGAGTTGCCAGTAGATGGCATGGCGCACGAAACGCTGCGTGAACGGCAGATGGTGGAACAGCCAGCGCGCGCGCGGGCCGATCGGCTTGTCGGGTTTTGGCATGATCCAGGGCGCGGTGCGCTGGAACAGTTCGAGCCGCGCGACGCGCGGCTGGATCCGCGGCACGAACTGGATCGCACTCGCGCCAGTGCCGATGACCGCGACGCGCTTGCCTTCGAGCGGATACGCATGGTCCCAGCGCGCCGAGTGAAACAGTTTGCCTGCGAAGCACTCGAGCCCGGCAATGTGTGGCATGGCCGGCCGCGACAACGGACCGCTCGCGGCGATCACGACATCGGCTTCGATGCTTTCGCGCACGCCGTTCGAATCGATCTCGACCTGCCATACTTGCCGCGCTTCATCGAAACGCGCGGCGGCCACGCGCGCATTGCAACGCACGAAACGATCGACGCCATACTTGTGCGCGCAATGCTTCAGGTACGCGAAAATCTCGGCCTGGCTGCCAAATGCGCGCGACCACGCCGGGTTAGGCTCGAAAGAAAATGAATACAGATGCGACGGCACATCGCAGGCCGCGCCGGGATAGGTGTTGTCGCGCCACGTGCCGCCGATGTCGCCGGCCGCCTCGTAGACCGTGAACGACGTGATGCCCATTTGCTGAAGACGGATCGCCATGCCGATGCCCGCGAAACCGCTTCCGACAATGGCAATGCGTGGCATGGCAGGTGAGGCAGGCGTCACAGCGGGTCTCCGGCGTTGGGCAAAGGCGTGCAAAGGGGCGTGCAAAAGGTGTGCAAAATCCGAATGTCTGCAGGTGTCTACTGCAGCATAACGCGCAGGGTAGACAACTGTACACTTCGCGTCAACATCGTTTAGAGTCCCGCTATTAAACGCGCGTGCCGCGCCCTGATCGAAACCTCATGACATCCGTACCCGAAGCGGCGCTTGACGCCGGCCACGGCGCCACAACCGGACAGGAACTGGCGCCCGGCAAGCGCAAGCTGATCGAAGCCGCGTTGCGCCTGACTGCGGGAGGCCGCAGTTTCGCGAGCCTGGGTTTGCGCGAGCTGGCGCGCGAGGCGGGGTTGAATCCCAACACGTTCTATCGTCATTTCGATACGCTCGACGACCTTGCGCGCGAAGCGGTCGAATCGGTGAACCGCCGCTTGCGGCCGATGCTGCGGCGCGAGCGCTGGCTGGCTGCGCACGATGAGCCGCATAGCGTGCCGCGCCGTGCGTGCGTGGCGTTCTTCGAGTTCGCCCTGGAAAGCCACGAAGCGTTCCGCAGTGCGCTGGCCGAGTATCACGGCACGTCGCCGGCGCTGCGCGAAGCGGTGCGTGCGAATCTCCACGAGGTGTCCGCGGAAATGGCGGACGACGTCGTGCAATTGAATCTGATGCCGGCGCTCGCCCGCGAAACCGTCGATGAGGTCTGCACGCAGATCGTGCTGCAACTGTTTCATCTATCGGATGAATACATCGCCGCGAATGCCGCGCGCCGGGAAGCGCTGATCGCGTACGCGGAGCGTTTTATCGTCAGGCTGTTCGCGGGGGCAGTGCTGCTCGCGCAACATGAAGCGGCGAGAGCGTAGCTGGCGGGACATAAAAAAACAGGCTCCGCGAAGGAGCCTGTTTTCAGGGTGGTAGCAGTGGGGGAACAGCTCAGGTATCGTTCCAGCCGCCCGAATCGTCGCTGCTGCCCAGATCGACGCCGCCGCCGTTATCGTTCCAGTCGTTCGAACCCTGGCCGAAATCGACACCGTTGCCATTGCCGCCGTCGTTGCCGCGGCGGCGCGTTTCGTCGTCGACGATCACATCGCGCTCCACCACGCGCTCACGTCCGGAATTCAGCGCTTCGCCGAGCAACACGCCGGTCAGCAAACCGCCCATGCCGCCGCCGAAACCGCCACCGCCTTGCTGCACGATCACCTGCGGTTGTTGCTGATAAGGACCTTGCTGCGGATAGGGCGCCTGCGGCGGATTGCCGAAACGCTCGGCTTCCTGCGCATATGGCGACTGCTGCGCGCTCGCGGCAGGTGCCGCATACGGATCGGGCCGTCCCTCGGCCCGCGCGCGCATGCTGGCGATGCGCTGCTCCAGTTCGTCCAGCTGATACGGCGGCACCGGATTCTTGCTGTTCGACAGCGATTCGACGAGGCCGCGCAACTGATCTTCGGTCGCTTCGACTTCCTTCTCCAGCGCTTCATGCCCTTGCACGGTGGAGAGCTTCACGTCGAGCTTCAGGGAACGCACGGCGTTCAGCATCTCGGTCGCGCGCTTGAGTTGCACGCGACGATCGTCGTCGGCGCGCGAATCGTCTTGCGAGCGGGCGCGGCGCAGCGTCCAGCGCAGCACCAGCGCAATCACGCCGATGACGAGGAGGATGCCGATCCACATGCCGATCCCCGGACCATGCCGTTGCTGCGCCTGCGACACCATCGCCGACTGTTGCTGCACGGCCGGCGCATTCTGTTGCACAAACGGGTTGGCCGCGCGGCTCGTGACGTTGCCACCGCCGCCGCCGGCACGTTCTGCGTCCTTGCGGATCCGAGCTTCGGTTTGCGCAAAACGGGTCGGGTCGGTGAAGCGGATTTGCGGGTCGAGCGTTTTGGCCTGCTGCACCTGGGCGAGCGCGTCGGCGGAGCGGCCTTCGCGATCGAGCACCTGGCTGTACAGATAGTGCGCGCGAGCATTGTTCGGATGCGCTTGCAGCACTTCGCTCAAGCCTGCGTCGGCTTGTTGCCAGTTGCCTTGCGCCATCGCGGATTCGATCTGCTGAACCGTCGGTACGGCGAACGCCGTGGCCGACACCAGCAGCAGCGAGGCGAATGCAGTTGCGAGAAATTTTTTCATATACGGGCCGGGCGCTGCGCGCCCGTCTCCTTGGCAATCGATTCCGGCGGCCCGGCGGCCGGACCGCCGGCGCACCGGTTACAGCGCATGTGGCGGGTGTGTTGGAATACACCCGGAACGCCGGTGAAACGCGCAGCGCCGCGCACCATGCCGACGCCGCTTGACACTCATACTGCGAACTACTACAACGCGATACTGCCGACGCAATTACTGAGCCGGCGTATTGATCTGTTTCTTCAATGCTTCGAGCCGGTCGTCGACCGAAGGGCCGTGGTTCAGATCCGCGAGCTTGTCGTCGAGCGCTTTGCCGCTCTTCACGTCAGCCGAATTCATGCGCGCGTCGGAGCGGGCATTCGACAGCGCGACCTTGTCTTCCAGCTTCTGGAAATCCTCGGACAGATTCTTGCCGCCGATACCGCCCAACGCGGTTGCCGCGACATCCTTGGCCTGGGCGATCTGCTGCTTGGCTTGCAGAATGTTCGAGCGTGCGTTCAGGTCGTTACGACGGCCGCGCATGTCTTCGATCTGGCTCTTCAACTGGTCGACCGATGGCTCCAGCGTGGCCAGTTCCCTGGCGAGCGCATCGCGTTCGGCTTCGGCCGTGGCTTGTGCGCCGAGGGCTTCACGCGCCAGCGCTTCGTCGCCGGATTGCAGTGCGCGCCTTGCGCCGTCTTCGTACTTTTTCGCCTTGTCCGCGGCAACATCGCGCTTGCTTTGCTGCGTGGCGACCTGCGCCTGAATCTCGATCAGCGAGTTCTCGGCTTTGGCGATGCCCTCGTCGAGTTCGCGCACGATCTGGCGCGAGTCGCGCGACGGGTCTTGCACCGAATCGGCTGCATCGTTCAGGAGACCTTTAAGCGTGCGCGAAATGCTGTCAAAAAGCGACATGAAAACCTCCAAAGAATGTAATCGGCGCTGAATAATCCGGCGCGCTTAACTGCTTTCTGCTGCTACTTTACGCCGCTGCGCGCGAAGCTGCGCAAGCAGTCGCCCCGGAGTTCGGGGCGCATACGCTGATTGCAATAGCGGCGCCGTAAATTGTTCGAATTTGCAAACCGGCTTTGCAAATCGGATTTGCAAACAGCCCGCAACGGTTAAAACGCGCGACGGGGAATTCAGTTGCTCGCGGATATTACACCACGCAATCTCTTAAAAACGGCTTAAAGGGCATGATGACGTAATCGCGAACTCTGCTCGCAAAGGGTGTCGCGAATGTGAAATGACGATTACGCGTGAGGCGCGCCTGAGCAGTCAAGACGCGCAACCGCCGATTCCCGCTGCGCCGTTTCCGCATAGCGCGTTTCAGGCGAAGCGGCTGCCTTCGGTGCTTGAATCGCCGTGCGGATTGTCTTCGTCGCGAGCGGCGTCGATGCGCGGGCGCTTGAGCACGCCGAGCGGCTGCATTTGCGCTTGCGCATCCTCTGCGGCCGCTTGCCCCGGCGCCGATTCCGCAACCGCCGCCTTGACGGCGGTGACGCGGGCCACGGCCTCGGCTGCCGCAGTGGCTTCTTCGTCGGCAGCGGCGGCGAGCGCGGCCAATACCCCGGCCGGCAACAACGGCGCAGGTTCTGCCGCTGCAGGTGCGCTCCCCAATTCATCGAGCCCCGGCGCGGTCGCGCCATCGACTGGCACGGCTGGCTGACTGCCGCCGCGCGTTTGCAAGGCTGCGGGCTGGGCCGCCCGCGCGTGCCGCGTGCCGCGCGCGACCCGTTGCAGCGCGGCGTTCAGCGCGTCCGGCGCGCGCGGCGCGCGCAGCCGGTCGACGATACTGGCCGCTTTCACCTGTTCGCTGGTCGCCCCGAAGCTCAACACAGCGCGCCGCATCAGTTCGCTGACGCTAATGCCGAGGTTCTCTGCGGTGGCGGTGATCGCGCGTTTCTGCGCGGTTGTGACGAATACGACGATGCGTTCGCTGGGCTTGTTCATGGTCGGCTCGCATACTTGTTGGCATTGGCCATACTTGTTGGCATTGGCAGTTTATCGCGTGCGTCTGGTGTAGGCCGTTCGCGCGCGTCGGTGGCGACTCATGCGCCGGGTCCATCATATGACGAGTCGCGCCGATGCGAAACGGGCGCTGCGTGAAAATGCCGCCACATCAATGAGTTGTCGTGTTTCCGGCGGGCTTGTCCACAGGCCTTTCAACATTTTCTATTGATAACCCGGGCAAGTGGCGCCGAACACCTGTGCGGCCCCCTCGATAGGTTAAAGCAAGCAGCGAGAAGGGAATTCTTACAAAAAAACTGTCTTGGGCGGCGCTTGATTTCTTTAAAATGCGCTGTTACGTTGCGCCGGACACCGTCCAAGGCGCGCCGTGCGCGGCAACGGCGTCCTCACGCTACGACCGATCCATGCGCGCGCGAGGAGCGTGCGCAGAAGGCGTTCAGTCACGCGCCCACTATTCCAGTCATGCCAATCATCAAACGACCGCATCCTTCAAATTCTCCGGCTGGTGAAGACCGGGATTCCTACCACCGCACTCCAGGACGCAACGCTGCTTCGCGCGACGCCGAGGACGGCCGCCGCTCGTTCGGCGGGTCCATCGCGCTCTGGTTCGTCGGCTTGCTGGCGACGATTCTCGTGGTCGGCGCGCTGATCGTCGGTTATGCGCTGGTGGTGATGGGGCCGCAACTGCCGTCGCTCGACGCATTGACCGACTATCGCCCGAAAGTGCCGCTGCGGGTCTACACCGCGGATCACGTGCTGATCGGCGAGTTCGGCGAAGAGCGGCGCAGCATCGTGCGCTTCCAGGACATTCCCGACCAGATGAAGAAGGCCGTGCTGGCGATCGAAGACTATCGCTTCTACGAGCACGGCGGCGTCGACTTCCTGGGCATTCTGCGCGCGGGCACCGCCGACCTGATGCACGGCGGCGCCTCGCAAGGCGCGAGCACGATCACGATGCAGGTGGCGCGCAATTTCTTCCTGTCGAGCGAGAAGACTTACACGCGCAAGATCTACGAGATGTTGCTGGCGTACAAGATCGAGCGCGCGCTGACCAAGGACCAGATCCTCGAGTTGTACATGAACCAGATCTATCTGGGCGAGCGCGCGTATGGTTTCGCCGCGGCCGCACGGGTGTATTTCGGCAAAGACCTGAAGGACATCACGCTCGCGGAAGCGGCGATGCTGGCCGGCTTGCCGAAGGCGCCGTCCGCGTACAACCCGGTGGTCAATCCGAAGCGCGCGAAGATCCGTCAGGAATACATCCTGAAACGCATGCTCGAATTGAAATACATCAGCCAGGACCAGTACGACCAGGCCGTCAAGGAAGAGATTCACACCCGCAACCCGGGCAACGAATACAGCGTGCACGCCGAGTACATCGCCGAAATGGTCCGGCAGATGATGTACGCGCAATACAAGGACGAAACCTATACGCGCGGCCTGAACGTCACCACCACGATCGATTCCGCCGACCAGGACGCCGCTTATCGCGCGGTGCGCAAGGGCGTGATGGATTATGAGCGGCGCCATGGCTATCGCGGGCCGGAAGGCTTCGTGGAATTGCCCGCTCCGGGCGACGACCGCGATCAGACGATCGACGACGCGCTGACCGATCACCCCGATAACGGCGAGATCATCGCCGCGGTGGTGACGGCCACGAGTCCGAAACAGGTGAAGGCGCAACTGGTCGACGGAACCGAAGCGACGATCAGCGGCGACGGCTTGCGCTTCGCGGCCGGCGCGCTGAGCGCGCGCGCGGCGGCGGCCACCAGGATCAAGCCGGGCTCGATCGTGCGTCTCGTCGCCGACGACAAAGGCAACTGGCAGATCACGCAATTGCCGCAAGTGGAAGGCGCACTGATCTCGCTGACGCCGCAGGACGGCGCGATCCGCGCGCTGGTGGGCGGCTTCGACTTCAACAAGAACAAGTTCAATCACGTGACGCAAGCCTGGCGTCAGCCGGGTTCGAGCTTCAAGCCGTTTATCTATTCGGCGGCGCTGGACAAGGGCCTCGGACCGGCGACGATCATCAACGACGCGCCGCTGTCGTTCCCGCCGAGCACGCCGGGCGGCGACGCGTGGGAGCCCAAGGACGACGACCAGCCGGACGGGCCGATGCCGATGCGCGTCGCGCTGCAGAAGTCGAAGAACCTGGTGTCGATCCGCATCCTGTCGTTCATCGGCACCAGGTACGCGCAAGACTTCGTGACGCAGCGTTTCGGTTTCGACGCCGACAAGACCCCGCCGTATCTGCCGATGGCGCTCGGCGCGGGCCTCGTCACGCCGCTGCAATCGGCCGGTGCGTATTCGGTGTTCGCGAACGGCGGCTACCGGATCAATCCGTATCTGATCAACGAGGTCACCGACGCGCGCGGCGAGCCGCTGTCGAAAGCTCAGCCGCTGACCGCCGGGCGCGATGCGCCGCGCACGCTTGAACCGCGTAACGCGTACATCATGAACAGCCTGCTGCATTCGGTCGCGACGGCCGGCACCGGCGCGGGCACCAACGCGCTGCATCGTTCGGACCTGGAGGGCAAAACCGGTACCACCAACGACGCGAAGGACGGCTGGTTCGCCGGCTATCAGCAATCGCTGGTGGCGGTCGCGTGGATGGGCTACGACCAGCCGAAGAGCCTTGGTAGCCGCGAATTCGGTGCGCAGCTTGCGTTGCCGATCTGGGTCGAGTACATGCAGCGCGCGTTGCGCGGCGTGCCGGAGGGTGAACCGGCGCAGCCGGAGGGCGTTGCGGTGGTCGACGGCGAACTGTTCTACACCGACATGACGCCGGGCAATGGCTTTATCGCGAGCATCGGACTGGACTCGGCAAATCCGACTGCCGGTGTGAGCGACGCGGTCGGCGGCGTGGGTCCGGCGGGCATGACACCGCCTGCGGTGCCGCCGCCGAGCGTTTCGTCGAACGAAAAGAAACAGATCCTGGACCTGTTCGAATCGAACAAACCTTGATGCGGAGCGCGTCCGGGGCGCGACGGCTCGGACGCCGTAATAATAAGTAAGCGTGCCCGCCATGGCCTGGCGGGCGGCGGGGCCTGCGGATTTTGTCGTGGCCCTGCGCGGTGTGTTTTAATCACGCCTGCTGTGCTTTTATGGGTCCCACAGAGACGCTCGATTCCTAACCGGTCTCGGCTTCCAGCACCGCTACGTCTCGCCGCGAGTGAGACGTCCATCTTTGATTCACGCGCCGCGCGAGACCCGGTATGACGCGAGCGTGAGCCACTTCGTCCGCCAGCAGTTGTCGTGCTGCTGCGGCTGGCGTGTTTGCCATCCTGCATCCACCGGGTCTAACGCATGAAAAGTCGAATACTCATCTGGCTGATGACGGGGCTGCTGCGGGCGTTTGCTTTCCTGCCGTACGGCGTCGTCGCGCGGATCGGCACTGGAATCGGCGCGCTGCTGTATCGCATTCCGAGCGCACGCCGGCGTGTCGTTCATACCAATCTCAAACTGTGTTTCCCGGACATGAGCGACGAGGCGCGCGAACGCCTTGCGCGTGCGCATTTCTGTCATGTGATCCGCAGCTATGTCGAGCGTGGGCCGCAATGGTTCGGCAATGCCCGGGCGATCGAGCGCCTCGTCGAAGTGGAGAGCGCGATCGACCTCGACGACATGCAGGCTCAGCCGACGATTTTTGTCGGCTTTCATTTTGTCGGCATCGAGGCGGGCTGCATGATGTACTCGACGCGGCACCCGGTCGCTTCGTTGTACACGCCGATGTCGAACCTGTTGTTGGACGCAATGGCCAAGCGGCAGCGCGGGCGCTTCGGCACCGAGATGATTCCGCGCAGCGATAGTGTGCGACGCGCGTTGCGGGTGCTGCGGGAGGGTAAGCCAGTGATGCTGGCCGCCGATATGGATTTTGGGCTGCGGGATTCGGTGTTTGTGCCGTTTTTTGGTGTGCCGGCATGTACCTTGACGTCCGTTTCACGGTTGGCGAAGGCTGGGAATGCGCGCGTCGTGCCGTTTGTGACTGAAGTGCTGCCGGATTATCGTGGCTATAAGCTGACTATTTTTAATGCGCTAAACGATTTTCCTTCCGATGATGCCGCGGTGGACGCGCGGCGCATTACCGCGTTTCTCGAGACGCAAGTGCGACGGATTCCTGATCAATATTATTGGGTTCACAAGAGGTTTAAGAATCGGCCGGTGGGGGAAGCAGGGGTTTACTGAGTTTTTTGCGTGCGCAGGCATAACAACCATAGCGCCGCGCAGGCAAAAACACCTAAACCCGAATCCCGCGCCGCTTCAAGCACTTAGCCGCCATGTCCAAACCTTATCAACAGGTCTTTCAACAAAATCTGTGGATAAGCCAACCGCCCCACAAAGGGCCGGCCCGCCGCGCCCATTGGCGTCCTGCCATTGCATTCGTGGGCGCCGCGAACGACAAACCGATCCGCATCAAGCACTTAGGCGCACAAGCCCATAGTTATCAACAACCCTGTCAACACAAACTGGGGATAACGTTGAGACATGCCAAGGGTTTCAGTTGACGGCAAGAGCCACGCACAGTGCCCTTTTGCTCATTGCGCACCGCGATCCGAAACCTGAGTGCGTTCAACGTGTTAGCCTGCTTGTCAGATAGTTTTCAACAGCCTCATCAACAAAAACTGGGGATAACTACACGGGGCTTAAGTTAAGTATGGAATCCCAGGTTTAGTTGGAAACGCTCGCATTCGCCGTCGAAGCGGACGGCGCGGACTCTACCGGCGGATTGCCCATCGCCTGAAACAACGCCGCCGTATCGGTCAGCCGCGCGCCGGTATAGCGAATCTCATCCAACTGAGCGCTACGAAACTGCTGCTCGCTCGAACGGGTCGACGATACCGGCACGGCGCCCAGCCGATAACGCGCCGACGTCTCCTCGAAAATTCCTTGTGCCGAACGCGCGCCGACATTCGCCGCATCGAGCGCTTGCGCATCGTGCTGGAGGGCGGCCAGGGTATCGGCGACGTTCTGGAACGCGGCCAGCACGGTTTGCTTGTATTGCGAAACCGTGGCGTCATACGTATCCACCGCCGCGCGGCGCTGCGCGAACAGCGCGCCGCCATGAAACAGCGGCTGCGACAGCGACGCGCCGATGCTCCATATCGCGCCTGCACCGGACAGTGCCACCGGCCAGCTAAAGCCGCCTTGCCCCATCGACGCACTCAGCGACAAACTCGGGAACATCTGCGCCGTCGCGACGCCGACATCGGCCGCCGCCGCCTTCAACGCGGCGTCCGCGGCCTGGATGTCGGGGCGCGTGCGCAGCAACTCGGACGGCACCACCACCGGCACCTGTTCGGGCACATGCAGTTGCGCCAGATCGAGGTCGTCGGGCGCGGCGTCCGGCGTGCGGCCGAGCAGCACGGCGAGCGCGTGACGTGTCGTCAGCCATTGCTGCTTCAGGCCCGGCAAGCTCGCGGACAAACTCGCCGCGCTCTGTTGCGCGCTCAACTGGTCGGCGTGCGACACCGCGCCGAGCGCGTAGCGCCGCTGCGTATCGCGTGCCTGATCGTTGGCGAGCGCCACCAGTCGCTCGGTCGTGTCGATTTGCGCGTGCAGCGCCGAACTGGTGATCGCCGCCGTGACGATGTTGGCCGCCAGCGCGCGGCGCGCGGCATCGAATTGATACGCCTGCACGTTCACGCGTGCGGCAAGCGCGGCATTCGCGAGCCGTGCCGCGCCAAACAGGTCGAACGTGTAGTGCGCCTGCAATTGACCAACGAACACGTTGTACAGAAATGTATTCGGGCCGGCCTCGGGTATCGCGAGCGCGCGATTGCGGGTCGCCTGGCCACCCGCATCGATGGTCGGCAGCAGCGAACTGCCGATCTGCGCGCGCAGTTGCTCGCGTGCGGCGGCGAGGCTCTTGTCGGTGGCGGCCAGCGTCGGGCTGTTGCGCAAACCTTCGTCGATCAACGCGTTAAGCGCATCCGATTGATAAAGCTTCCACCATTCGGGCACGGGTTTCGCGCCGACCACGAACTGCTGCGCGACGCCTTGCGCGGAGGCGGTTTGTGCCGGTTGCGCTTCGGCGCCGTAGTGGGCCGGTTGCGGCATCGCGGGCGGCTCGCCGTTCGGTCCGAACGAGCAGGCGGCCAGCGCCAGTGCGGCGCAGCCGAGGGTCGTGATGCGCAAATGTCGAGGAAATGCGAAAGTCACTATGATCAATTCCCCGTATGTGTCGCGCCGGACGGCGCCGGGGGCTCGCGCTCGTCGCCACGCACTCTGAACGACGCGGCGTACAGCGCGGGCAGATAGAACAGCGTGAGGATGGTCGCGCTCGTGATGCCGCCCATCAGCGCGGTAGCCATCGGGCCGAAGAAATTCGAGCGCAACAGCGGAATCAGCGCGAGCACGGCGGCGGCGGCGGTCAGCGTGATCGGCCGGAAACGCCGCACGGTCGCGCCGACGATCGCGTCGAAGCGTCGATGGCCGGCCGCGATGTCCTGCTCGATCTGGTCGACCAGAATCACCGAGTTGCGCATGATGATGCCGAACATCGCGATCACGCCGAGCATCGCGACGAAACCGAACGGCTTGCCGAACAGCAGCAGCGTCAACACCACGCCAATCAGGCCGAGCGGAGCGGTCAGCACCACCATCAGCACGCGCGCAAAGCTCTGCAACTGGATCATCAACAGCGTCAGCACCGCGATGATCATGATCGGCATCTGCGCGTTGATCGACGTTTGACCCTTGCCGCTTTCCTCCACCGAGCCGCCCACTTCGATCCGGTAGCCGACCGGCAGTGCGTCGCGAATCTGGCTCAACGCTTTATCGACGGCATGCGTGACGTCGATCCCTTGCGCACCGGCCATGACGTCGGATTGGACGGTAATCGTCGGTTGCCGGTCGCGCTCCCAGATCACGCCGTATTCCAGATCGTTGCGCAGATGGCCGAGTGTGCCGAGCGGCACCGGGCCGTTCGGTGTCGGCATCGCCAGCGTCAGGAGTTGCGCGGGGTCGACACGTTCCGATTTCGGCGCGCGCAGATCCACGCTGATCAGCTTGTCGCGTTCACGGTACTGCGTGACCGTGTAGCCGGACAGCGTCATCGCGAGGAAGCTCGACACGTCGTCGGAACTCACGCCGAGTTCGCGCGCTTTCTTCTGATCGACCTCGAAGCGCACCGAGCGTTCGGCGGGTTCGTCCCAGTCGAACTGGACGTTGTTGGTGCGGCGGTCGGCGCGCATCGTCGCGGCGACGCGCTCGGCGATCGACCGAACGGTGGCGATGTCGTCGCCGCTCACGCGGAACTGCACCGGATAGCCGACCGGAGGCCCGTTCTCAAGACGCGACAGGCGCGTGCGGATCGCCGGAAACTGGTTGCGCAGTTCCGGTTCGAGCCACTGCGCGAGTTTCTCGCGATCCTTGACCGACTTCGCCGTGATCACGAACTGAGCGAAGTTCGGTTGCTGCAATTGCTGATCGAGCGGCAGATAGAAACGCGGTGCGCCGGTGCCGACGAAGTCCACCGTGTGATCGATTTCGGGGCGGCCCACCAGGGCTTTTTCCAGGCGCTGCGCCTGACGCAAGGTCGCTTCGAACGATGCGCCTTCAGGCAGGCGCACGTCCACCAGCAACTCGGGACGGTCCGAGCTCGGGAAGAACTGTTGCGGCACCAACGTAAAACCAGCCATCGCCAGAATGAACAGTGCGACGGTGATTGCCAGCACGACAAAGCGCCGCTCGATGCACCAGCTGATCCAGCCGCGCAGGCGCGTGTAGAAGCGCGTGTCGTAAATGTCGTGTTCGTGATCGTGCGCTTCGTGCGCCTCGCGTTTGCGCTCGGGCAGCATGTGATAGCCGAGCAGCGGAATCAGCACCACCGCCGCGAGCCATGAAGCGATCAGCGCGATCGCCGACACCTCGAAGATCGAACGCGTGTACTCGCCGGTGCTCGATTTCGCGAGCGCGATCGGCAGGAAACCCGCCACGGTCACCAGCGTGCCGGTCAGCATCGGAAACGCCGTGCTGGTGTACGCGTAGGCCGCGGCGCGCGTGCGGTTCCAGCCTTGCTCGAGCTTCACCGACATCATTTCGACCGCGATGATCGCGTCGTCGACCAGCAACCCCAGCGCCAGCACCAGCGTGCCGAGCGACACTTTGTGCAAGCCGATATCGAACAGATACATGCACAGGGCCGTGACCGCGAGCACCACCGGTATCGAGATCACGACCACCATGCCGGTGCGCACGCCCAACGACACGAGGCTCACCACCAGTACGATCGCGATGGCCTCGGCGACCGCTTCGAGAAAGTCGTCGACCGAGCGCTCGACCGCGTGCGGCATGCTCGACACTTCGACGAGCTTCAAGCCGGCGGGCAGGTATTTGCGCAACTGGACCGTTTCCTGATCGAGCGCCTTGCCCAGGCGAATCACGTCGCCGCCCGGTTGCATCGTCACGCCGATGCCGAGCACAGCCTTGCTGCCGAAGCGCATTTGCGTGGCGACCGGGTCGTCGTAGCCGCGTTTGATCGTCGCGATGTCGCCGAGACGCAACGAGCGGTTGTTGATGCGGATCAGCGTGTCGGCGAGCGCGGCGACGTCCTTGAACTGGCCGGTGGGGCGCACGAACACGCGATCGTCGGTGGTGGTCAGCGTGCCGGCCGGCGAGACGCTGTTCTGCGAATTGATCGCCTGGGCGAGTTGCTGCGGCGAGATGCCCAGGCGCGTGAGCTGCGTGTTGGCGATCTCGATGTAGATGTGCTGATCCGGATCGCCGAAGTAATCGACCTTGCCGACGCCCGGCACGCGCAGCAGCACCGTGCGCAATTGATCTGCGTAATCGTGCAGTTGCGCGGCGGAAAAGCCGTCGCCTTCGAGCGTGTAGATGTTGGTGTAGACGTCGCCGAATTCGTCGTTGAAGAACGGGCCTTGAATGCCCGGCGGCAACGTCGCCGCGATATCGCCGACTTTCTTGCGCACCTGATACCAGGTTTGCGGAACGTCCTTCACCGGCGCGGAGTCTTTCATCGAGAAAAACATCAGCGATTCGCCGGGGCGCGAGTAACTGCGCACGAAGTCGATCGCGGGCGTTTCCTGCAATTTCCGGCCGATCCGGTCGGTGACCTGTTCCTGCATCTGGCGCGCGGTCGCGCCGGGCCAGAAGGTGCGGATCACCATCACGCGGAACGTGAAGGGCGGGTCTTCGGATTGTGCGAGGCGCGTGTACGCGAGGATGCCGAATGCGGTCGACAGTGCGATCAGGAAGACCACCAGCGCCTGATGGCGCAGCGCCCATGCGGACAGGTTGAAGCGTCCTTCTTCAGGCGTCGTGCTCATGAAGCGAAGTCCTCGGGATGCAGCGGCGGGATCACGCGGACTTTCTCGCCGGCGCTCACCGTGTGCACGCCTTGCAGCACGACTCGATCACCGTCTTTTAGTCCTTGGGCGATGGCGATCGTGCGCTCGTTGTAGCGCGTCACGGTGACCCGGCGCAGTTCCACCGTGTCGGCGGCAGTAGCGTTGGCAGTCGCGTTATTACCTGCGTGCACGACCCACACAGCCGGCTGCGTGCCGTCGTGGAACAACGCAGTGGCGGGCACGATGAACACGCTGTTCCGATTCGCCGACGCGTTCGCGGGCGACAACGCGATATCGGCTGTCATACCTAGGCGCACGTCGGGACCGGGATTGTCGAGCGTGAGTTTGGCGCGGTAGGTGCGGCTTTGCGGATCGGCGGCGGGCGACAGTTCGCGCACGCGCGCGGTGAAGCTGCGCCCCGGCAGCGCGGCCAGCGTGACCGTGGCGGTTTGCCCGACCGACAGCGCCGCCAGCGCGCTTTCCGGCACATCGCAGACCACGTCGATATCGCCGCTCCACGCGAGGTTGTAGACGGCCTGGCCCGCGGACACATTCTGGCCGGTGTCCGCCTGTTCGGCGGTGATCACGCCGGCATGATCGGCAACGAGCGTGGTGTACTGCAACTGATCTTTCGACAAAGCCGCCTGCTGCACGGCCTGATCGCGCTGTGCGACGGCGGATGCATAGGCATTGGTCGTCTGTTCGAGTTGCGCCGGCGCGATCAGGTTCTCTTTCGCCTGCGCCTGGTCGCGATCGAACTGCTGCTTCGCATAAACCAGCGTGTGCTCGGCCGCCGCGAGCTGCGCTTGCGCGCTGGCGGCGCTCTTCTGCGCATCGGCCGGGTCGAGCCGGGCCACGATCTGCCCGTTCTTCACGACGTCGCCGAGCCGCACGCGCCGCTCGACGATCTTGCCGCCGACCCGAAACGACAGCGGCGTCGCATAACGCGATTGCACTTCACCGGGCAACGACGACGCCAGCGTGGCGCTGCCGTCCGCATGCACGGCAACGGCGACCACCGGACGCGGCGCCGGCGCGGCAGGCTCTTTCTTCGAGCACGCGGTGAGCGTGACGACGCCGGCCAACGCGAGAGCGCATGCCGCACGGGCATATCGATGGGACTGCTGGCGCATCGCAGACGATGCAGAAGGACCGGGACGCTTCACGATTACCCCAACTTGGCGACAGCGAACGAACACGGCAAGCCGCAACGGCCCGCCAGCTACGACGCGAAGGCCGGATCATGCAACCGACATACGCGTTTGAATTTGAATGTTGAGGTGTATTTTAATACATGCATGTATTTGAATGTCGAGATGAATTGGAATTCTTTTCGGTGCTAGACTTGCGCCCATGAAACGCCAACGACTCACACGCGAACAGAGCAAGGACCAGACGCGCCTGCGGCTGCTCGACGCTGCGCAAGCAATTTTTATGAAGAAAGGTTTCGTCGCGGCGAGTGTCGAAGACATTGCCGGGGCGGCAGGCTATACGCGCGGGGCGTTCTATTCGAACTTCCGCAGCAAGAGCGAACTGTTCCTCGAATTACTGCGGCGCGATCACGAAACGATGCAGGCGGGTCTGCAGGCGATCTTCGAGAACGCGGCATCGCGCGAGGAAATGGAAAGCCGCGTGCTGTGCTACTACAGCAACCTGCATCGCGAGAACAAATGCTTTTTGCTGTGGGTCGAGGCAAAGCTGCTGGCGGTTCGCGACGGCCGTTTCCGGATCCGTTTCAACGCGTTCCTGCACGAGAAACTGGAACAGTTGAGCGCGTATATCCGCGAGTTTTCGGTGCGGGTGGGCACGCCGCTGCGGTTGCCGGCCGAGGAACTGGCGATGGGCTTGATGGGTTTGTGCGACGGCGTGCAGTTCTTCTACACGGTCGATCCGCAGAACGTGCCGGCTGAGATGGCGGAAAAAGTGCTGGCGGGATTTTTCGCGCGCGTGGTGTTTGGGCGCGAAGCGTAGTTATGGTGAGCGGCAGGGCGCGACGCGAACACGCCCGGGTCGCCGCTTGGGGCGAGCGGCCCGGTGTGGTTTGACGAGTGCGGCTTAGTTGGTCGGCAACTGCGCGCAGGTATCCGCGGCCGGCGACGCGCAGACGAACGAATATTGCCCGCTATAGCGCAGGACTTCTTCGCCGACGTGCAGAACGACCTTGATGTCCGGGCACCGCTCGTAAGCGATGAACGCCGAGCAGGCGGCAGCGGACCAGCACACGAGCGAAAACGCGATTTTTTCGAAAAGCTGAAAACGATGTGGCATAGCGATGATTTCCTTTCGAGCGCTATATTACCAGCATCTAAGGGTTTATACCTAGTAGAAATCCACTGCAAATAAGCTTTGCAAGCGTGTCGCGAGCGCATCGCGAACCTGACCGTTTTGTCATGTCCAGGTCAGGGTTGGGACATGGACGGGTCGATACAATCGAATCGTTGGGCAAGCCTGAGCGCGCTTTGCCGCTTGGGCTCGGCGCACGCGGCACGATGCCGCCGGCCCGCGTTACCGTGGCAGGAGTCGTCCCATGAATCAATTGCAGTCGATGCGCGTATTCGTCAAAGTGGCCGATCTCGGCAGTTTCGTTCGTGCGGCCGGCGCGCTGGATCTTTCCGCAGCGGTCGTCACGCGCCACGTCGCCGATCTGGAAGGGCGGCTCGGCACCCGTTTGCTCAATCGCACCACGCGCCGTCTTTCGCTGACCGAGTCCGGCACGACCTATCTGGAACGCGTGCGCCACATTCTCGACGACCTGGAAGGCGTGGAGCAGATGGTGGTGGCGCGCAATCACGAACCTGTCGGCACGTTGCGGATCGTCGCGCCGATCGTGTTCGGGCTGCACAGTCTCGCGCCGGTCGTGCAGTCGTATGCCGAACGCTATCCGGATGTGATGCCCGACGTCACGCTGGCCGATCGTCATGTCGATCTGGTCGAAGAGAGCTTCGACGTCGGCATCCTGGTCGCGCGGCAGATGCGCAGCGCAAGCATCGTCACGCGGCGTTTGACCACCGGCTACATGACGGTCTGCGCGAGCCCGGCGTATCTGGCGCAGCATGGCACGCCGACCCACCCTGAGCATCTGCGCGCGCATCCGTGTCTGAGCCGGCCGGCCGGGCAGGGCGGCGACGAGCGCGTATTCACCGGACCGGACGGCGAAGTGCGGGTGCGGCCGGCCAATGCGATCGCGGCGAACAATACGGAAATGTTGCGCCAGTTCGCGCTGCTGGGCATGGGCGTGGCAATTTTGCCGAGCTATCTGATCGGCCGTGATCTCGAGGCCGGGCGGCTGGTGCCGTTGCTTGGCGATTACCGTCTGCCGCAGATCGAAATCACGATTGCTTACCCGAGCCGCCGTCACTTGCCGGCGAAGGTGCGCACGTTTATCGACCATCTCGTCGAGTATTTCCAGCACGCCGGCGAACCGGCGCGTAATCCGCGAACCGTTGCGCCGCCCCGCGCGCTTGCCGGACTGCCGGCTTATGCAGAAGACGATCTGCCGGTGCCGGCTATGTCGGATGACGCGGCGCGGCCGTTGCGCAAGTCATCGCGCGGGCGGATCGCGGCGGCCGCGCCGGCTTGACCGTAAGGCCGTTGAATGGCTTGATCGTTAGGCACGGCGGTGCTCCTCCTGAGTTTGCCCGCCCGCCAGCGTGCGGCCGATCGCATAGGTATCGTGCCGGTGCATGTCGTAAGCGGCGTGATGAAAGAAGGCTTCGATACGCTCGATGCCGCTCGAATGCGGCGCGCGATGGATCCAGTCAGCGCCCGGCTTGAGGGTAGACGAGCGGGTTGACGAAAGCGAAAACAGCGGTGAAGCCGGCGCCCCGCTCATGCGCCCAGACCCGGCCCATAGTTGCCGCTGATCAGACGGGTGACGGATGCCACGTCCGTATAGTCCTGCTCCGGCAGACCGTCGAGCATCGACAACACCTCGTTGCTGGCGCCCGCATCGCGAGCGAGCTCGACGAGCGCATCCTTGTTGGTCGGGAAATGGACTTCGCGCAGGATGTCGGCGATCTGCAAGTCGATCGATTCGCCGGGAATAGCCGATGCGGTCATGCGAGCGCTCCTGTTCTTTTCGATGTGAATTTTTTTGTCGCCGGCCAAACGCGCAAGACCTGGCGAGCACCCGCTAAACAGCGCCTGAAGCCTGAAGTTCGCCCCAGGTCAGACGTCCGCGCCGGGACGGCGCGAAAACCCGCCGTCAGGTCTGGAGTTGCTCGTTCTGCCCGGAAAGGCTTCGATCCAGATGCCGCGACTTGGGCAGCGCAATATGTTGCCATTGTTGCGGGCGGTTGTCGTCCGTGGCAGCGACGTCCGGGGCCGCGGGCGCGACAGGGGCAGCGTTGGCGCGTTCGGCAAGGCTACTGGCGGTGGTGCTCTCGGTCGCGGTGCGAATCGGCGCGGCAAAGCATGAGGCCGACAGCGTCACCATCGTCATCAGTGTCGAGGTTTTCATCGCCCGACCTCCTAAACTCATGCGGCGCTAACAATGAAGCAAGCGCTGTGCCGTCCCCGCGTCGAAAAGACGGCTCAATCTGTGTACGGCGTTGCTGTCCGCAGCCGACGCATATCTACTATCTTAGATGGCAAATTTCCGCCGTGCGCGCAAATGCGGCAAAACGCTATTGTAGGTCTGAGATGATGGCAGGAGAAAGGCAGGTCCGTCGCGAACGGTCGTGCCGGGGTTATGCTGCGCCGTCACATGATGCGGCAGCGCGGCGTGCCGGGTGCCGTTCGCCAGGAATGGCGTCTAGCGCAAAACCTCGAAGCGCGTCCATGGCCACGACGGCCGGTCGCGCATATACCCGTTGAGCCAGTTCCACTGCGGATGGCGTTTCATGAACGCCTGGGCATCGAACGGCCGTCCGCACGGATGACCCCAACGCGCACTGAACGCCATCTGGCGTGCCATTTCGCTATCGACCACTTTGCCGTCGTTGGCGCCCCACGGATTGAACGGCCCATGATCGGTGCCGCCGAAGCGCGCGTCATCCAGTTCCAGATGCCCGCAGATGGTGCGCGAGCACGGGTTGTCGTTGCGATCGAGATAGACGTCGTGATGATCCGCGATCATCTGCCTGGCGAGTTCGACGTCGATCTTGCCGTGATGTATCTCCTCGAGTTGCATGAAGCGCAGCCGCCGCGCGCCGTTCTTGCGCACGTCCGTATAGTCTTCGCCTTCGCCGATGCATTCCTGGTTGCGGATCTTCAGATCGGTCGCGGTGTTGTAGCCGCTGTAGAAACCGTCCTTCGTGCTTTCGAAGCCCGAATAGTGCAGCCCGAGTTCGTAGCGGGCGATCTCGCCGGTTTTGGTGTCGCCGAGCAGCCAGCTGTTCGCATAGCCGCCGTTATTGGCGATCGCGAACATCTCGCACCATTCGCCGATGCTGTTCGCATACTGCGAGGCGCGCCGCGAGCGATAGAACTCCGGCGCACCCGACGGGTTGTAGCCGGCAAAGTTGGAGATGGTGGTTTCGGTCACCATCAGGCCGGCGGCCGTCACCCAGAAATCGGTGAGACTGGAGATGCAGCCGGGCAGGCCTTGCATCAGAATCCGGTTGCCGCGATCCGGCACGATGTCGAATATCACGTTGAACGCGTCGCCCGCGGCGTAGCGGTCCCAGGAGTTGTGCGCCATCACGATGCGGCCGTCGCGCGTGGCGTTGCCGGTGGCGATGAACGCGCTGCAATGATGGCCGCGCCGCCCGCGCCACGGTTTCAGCCCGAGCCTCGGCTGTTGCTGCGAGGCGTAGGTCGGCCACCAGCTTTGCAACAGGTCCATGTAGCCGTTCCAGGCCAATACTTCGGCGAACGGCAGCTTCGCGCCGTCGGCGATGCCCTGGATTTCGTCGGCGAATTCGGTGTCGAGTTTGGGCGCGAACTGGGTGACGGCGGCGTTGACGAAGGTGTCGAAGTCTTCGCCGGTATCCCACTTCGCAAGGTAGCGGGCGGTGCGGATCGCGTTCTGGATTTCAGTGGCGAGCAACTGGCCGTGCTGCTCGCCGCGATCGTACGGCTCGCCTTCGATATGCAGAAAGATCCAGCCCGCCTGATCGCGGCGCACGGCATCGAGGGACGGTTCGCTCATCTTCGCTCCGATCGAAGGGCGGGCGTCTCGGTGCGCCCGTCTTGGCGTAACGCGCGCCGCGTGCAATCGCCGCAGCATTTTTCCATTGTAGAGAATCTGCCGCGCTTTGCACGGCCCGCTGCGTGCGTGGGGGTGGCACCGCTCGAAGCGCGCGGCGTGCCTGAACGCCGGCTCGACGAACGCCAGCCTTAGTGATGCGGGTTCATGCGGAAATACGCGTCGAGCAGCGAGGTCTTGTAGACCACGCCCGCGAGTGTCGGATGCGCGGTGCTTTCGATCACCGGCAGCCGCTCGCCCTGAAACGCCATGAAGTGCTGCAATGCAACGCCGAGCGGCATATCCGGTGTGAGCACATCGAAATGCAGCTGCAGATAATCGGCTGCGGTTTTCGCGGACGTGTCGCGCTTGTCGAGCAGATCGGAGGTGATGTCTTTCAGCGCGACCACGCCGAGAAACGCGCCGGATTCGTTGGCGACGTACAGGTACTTCACCGGATATTCGAGGAACACGCGCGTCATATCGTGCACGGTCGCGTTGGGCGGCACGACGGTTTCGGCCGGCCGGATCAGCTCGCGCATCTGCGTCGCACGCAGCCGCGAGCGCTCCTGTTCCTCGCGATTGCGGCGCAGCGTGATTTCGTACATCGAAGTCTTCGCAATCGCACGCGACACAAAATAGGCGACCACGCACGAGAGCATCAGCGGCAACACCACCTGATAGCTGAGCGTCATTTCGAAGATCATCAGGATTGCCATCAGCGGCGCCTGGGTGGCGCCCGCCAGAAACGCGCCCATGCCGACCATCGCATACGCGAACGGCGCCGAGGTGCCGTGCGGCCACAGCGCGTGCATGCCCTGGCCGAACAGCGAGCCGACCACCGCGCCGACGAAGAGCGTCGGCGTGAACACGCCGCCGATCGCGCCGGAACCGGCGGTGGCCGCCGTCGCGACGAGCTTGAACACTAGCACGAGAACAAGCGCGCTCCACGTCCATGGCGAGTGCAGGATCGAGTTGACCACGCTATAGCCGTTGCCCCATACCTCGGGCGTCCACACCGACAGAATGCCGACCACCAGCCCGCCGAGCGCGAGCCTCACCGGCAGCGGCAACGGCAACTTGCGAAAGCCGGTCTTCGAGGCATCGAGCAGCCGCAGGAATTGCGGCGCGGCCGCGCCGCACAGCAGGCCGAGCGCGACGAACAGCAGCACCTCGACGCCGGCCACCGGCGGGAACACCGGCATCTCGTACGGCGGCTTGTAGCTCGTGAATTCACGCATGGTGATGTTGGCCACCACCGCCGCGACCACTACGGGGCCGAAGCTTTCCATCGCGATCGAGCCGAGCACGATCTCGGTGACGAAAAACGCACCGGCAATCGGCGCGCTATAAGCGGACGTAATGCCGGCTGCGGCGCCGCATGCGACCAGCAGGCGCAGGCGCGGCGGGTCGAAGTGCACCCAGCGTCCGATCAGCGACGCGGCCAGCGCCGCCAGTTGCACCATCGGACCTTCGCGGCCGATCGAGCCCCCGCTCGAAATCGTGAACAGCGACGACACGCTGCGCCACACGCTCAGCTTCACCGGCACGACGCCGTCGCCGATCGCGACCGCTTCCATGTAGTCGATGTGATTGCATTTGTCGGCGTAACGCTGCGCGAACAGCAGAATGAAGCCGGCGATCAGGCCGCCCGCAGCCGGCAGCCAGACGCGCACGGTCCACGGCAAGCCGCGCGCCATTTCGACGAAGCTGCCGGACTTGCCCGACACCGCCAGTTGCAGCAGCGCGATGCCTTCGCGAAAGAGAATCGTCGCGAACGCGCCCGCGACGCCGACCACCACCGACCAGACCAGCATCGTATGGGCGTCGGACAGGCGGAACAGGCGTTGGGCGCGGGTGCGCAGCTTCAGCAGGAATGAAAGCACGTAGGCAGTGGAGGGCGTGATGGGTGGATGAAAAGCGCGCGCCGGAACAGCACCGCGCCCGCTATCTTAAGCGGGCGCGATGACGCCGGCGGGTAAAGGATGGCAGCGTGGATCAAGCCGCCGCCTTGTCGAGTTCAGGATAGTGCCTGAAGATGCAAGCCTCGTTATGCGCGATGCGCCGGTCGGACTCGAGATAGGCGGCGATGTTCGGCCGCGCCATCACCGCATCGTGCAGCGCGGCAAGACGCGGATAGTGCTCGCCGAAACGCTTGAGCGCGCGCGGAAACGCATACAGCAGACCGTCGATCAGCTGGAACATCGACAGGTCGACGTAAGTCAGCGCGTCACCCACCATGAACTGATCGCCGGCCGGGTTCTGTTTCAGCACCCGCTCGAAGTACTTCATGAACTTCGGAATCCGGTTGTCGATGAAGTCGTGCGCACGCTGCCGGGCGGCGTCTTTCTGGTCCTCGTAGTAGAGGTCGCTGGCGAGCGGATGATGCGTATCGTGCGCTTCGGTGACCACGTCGGCGATCGTCAGTTGCAGGCCGTTGGCGACGTAGCGCAGGCTCTCGACGGCAGGCGCCAGGTTCAGGCGCGGGCCGAGGTAGAACAGGATGTTGGCGGTCTGCGAGATCACGAGATCGCCGTCTTTCAGGAAGGGCGGCGCATACGGCGGATACGGCTCGTCATGGCTCTTCATGAGCGACATCATCGCGCTCGTGCCCAGGCCGTCGGACTTCTTGCCGCGTGCCACTTCCACGTAGTCGACGCGGGCTTCTTCCAGTGCCAGCCGCACGAATTCGCCGCGGCCCTGCAAGCCGTCCCAATAGTAAAGTTTCAGGCTCATCGGTCGATCCTCCTTCCGGTTGCATGAACGGGTTTGCGTGAACGGGTTACGTCAGCGGCCAGTATGCCGTGTGAGCGCGCCGGATGGTTCTCCTGAACGAGCAAAACCCCGCACGCAGCGGGGTTGGTTTGACGGCGAGGGCGGCTTAACCGAGCAGGTGCTGGACAGTCCACGTGATTCCCAGTCCACCGGCGATCAGCCACACATACAGGATCAGGCCGGTGGTCAGCGCGCGGGGCCCGGCCTGACGGATCTGCGAGATGCGGGTTTCGATGCCGAGCGCGGTCATGGCCATCGTGAGCGCGAAGGTGTCGAGCGTGTTCAGCGTGTTCGTCGCGGTTTCGGGCAACATGTGCAGCGAATTGATCACGACGAAGGCGAGGAAGCCGAGCGCGAACCACGGAATCGCCAGCTTGCGCGGTGCGTGGTGCGTGCCGCCTTGCGCCGAAGCCGAAGCCGATGCACGGCGCGCCGAGCGGTTCACCCACATGCCGACCACTAGCAGCACCGGCACCAGCAGCATCACGCGGGTCATCTTGACGATGGTGGCGACGTGGGTCGCTTCCGGGCTCACATTGCTGGCCGCGCCGACCACCTGCGCCACTTCGTGAATCGTGCCGCCGAAGAACAGGCCTGCGCCGAGCGTGTCGAGATGCAGCCAGCCTGCCTTGAACAGCACGGGGTAGAGGAACATCGACAGCGTGCCGAACAGCACCACGCTGCCGACTGCCATCGCGCTCTTGTGCGGCTTCGATTGCAGCGTCGATTCGAAGGCGAGCACCGCGGCTGCGCCGCAGATCGCGCTGCCGGCCGCGGTCAGGAGCGCGGTGTCGCGATCGAGCTTCATGATCTTCATGCCGGCCCACGTGCCGATCACGAGTGTGCTCACCACGATCAACAGCGATTCCGCGAGCCCCGGCAGACCCACCTGGGCGATTTCCTGCAAGCTGACACGCAATCCGAAGAACGCGACGGCGATGCGCAGCAGCTTGCGCGCCGAAAAGTTGACGCCTGCCGCCCAGCTTTCGGGCATGCCGTCGCGCAGCGCGTTGCCGTAAATGGCACCGGCCACGATGCCGACGATCAGCGGGCTCAAACCCAGGCCGGCGATGGCGGGAATCGATGCGATGCGGGTCACGGCGGCGGCAAACAGCGCCACGAACAGAATGCCGTTGAGTTGGCCGCGGGTCGAAGGCCCGGTGGATGCGGCGGCAGTAGCGGTGAGGTGAGCGGTGGACATGGCGTTGCGCCTTTCTATAACTGTCGTGTTTCGATGGGCTCAATCCTAAATTAGGTATATCGATATGAAAAATCGTGATTTAGAATGTAAAGTATCGGATCTGCTGATACATTGACCACCATGACCCCGGATCAACTTATAACATTCGCCGCTGTCGCCGAGCATCGCAATATCAGCCGGGCCGCTGTGGCGTTGCATTTGTCGCAGCCGGCGGTATCCGGGCAATTGCGGCAGTTGCAGGATGAATTCGGCGAGCCGCTGTATCAGCGCGACGGCCGCGGCGTGCGGCTCACGCCCGCCGGCGAGCAGCTCGCCAGCTACGCCACGCGGCTGCGCGACACGTGGCGTCAGGCGCACGCGTACCGGGATGCGTTGCGCGGCATGGAGCAGGGCACTTTGCGCATCGGCGCGAGCACCACGCCGGCCAGTTATCTGCTGCCTTACCTGATCGCCGATTTTCATCGCCGCTATCCTGACGTGTCGCTGCATACCGCCGACGGCAACACCACGGAAATCGTCGGCGCGCTCGATTCGGTCGACATTGCGATGATCGAGGGGCCGGTCGGCTCGGATCTGCCGCCGGACACCGCGGTGCACGCGTGGCGCGAGGACGAGATCGTCGCGATCATGCCGCGCGCGCATCCCATGGCGCAGCCGGGCGGCGAGGGCGGCCGGGTGCAACTGGCGGCGTGCGGCGCACATCCGCTGGTGTTGCGAGAAGCCGGTTCGGGTGTGCGGCAGATCGTCGAACGGGCTTTCGCGCGGGCGGGCGTGCCGATGCGCGTCGCGCTGGAAATTGCGGGGGTCGAAGGCGTCAAGGAAGCCGTGCGGGCCGGCATGGGCATCGGTTTTGTCTCGGCGATGTCGATGCGGCACGAAGACGGCGCGCTATGCCTGTTCTCGCTCAGCCCTGAGCCGTTGACGCGGCGGCTATCGATTCTGGTGCCGCATGCAAGCGCGCCCTCGCGCGTGGTTGAGCGGTTTCTTGCGCTATGTCTCGCCAGCAGCCCCTGATCGCTGGGCGATGAGCGTGCCAACTTGAGGCCTGGGGAATTCCACTATGGTGCACGGCCTTCGCCTCGGCGCACTATTCGCTCATCCCAAGCGCAACAGCGCTTTTTTTAGGTCGCAGTTTGGAACCGGTTCCATTTGCCGGTACCAGAAACAGGGCTGGGTAAATTCGACATGGCTGATGTAGTGATTGTCGCAAGCGCATTCGGGATCGACGCGGTTCGCGCCGGTGGCCACGTAAAGTGGACGAGCGTGAGCGCGGCGGCTGGTGCTTGCGGTTTCGAGGTGCGCCGCGAGTTGTTCGCGAGCGATGCCGACGCTTCCATTGAAGCGCTGCGCTCGTTGGGCAACGCCATGGCGGAACTCGGTTTGTGGTCGGTCTACTCGACGCCGGATTTGCTTTACACAGCCGAAGGCGTGCTCGATGTCTACGCCTTGCGTCTTGCCGTGACCGAGGCCGCGGCACTCGGCGCGCGTTTTGTGAAATTGCAGCTCGGCGGCTTTGTCGCGCAAACGAACGGCGCGGCGATTGCGGCCTGCTTGCGCGGGATGAGCCCGCGGCTCGTCGTCGAGAACGGCCAGTTGGAGCAGGGCGGCTCGCTCGCGCAGTTCGTCGGGCTGTTCGACGCGTTGGCGCGCGAAGGTCACGCCGATGTGCTCGGCATGACCTTCGACATCGGCAACTGGTTATGGCGCGGTGTCGCGCCGCTCGAGGCCGCGCAGCAACTCGCGGCGCATGTCGAATACGTTCACTGCAAGATGATGACCGGCGAGGGCGCGCGCCGCTTCGCGAGCGCGCCGGCGGCTGACGACGCGCAGTTCGCGGCGGTGCTCGCCAGCTTGCCGCGCGATGTGCCGCGCGCCATCGAGTTTCCCTTCGATGTCACGCGCATCGAGGCCGACGCGGCGCATTACGTCGCGTGGCTGGCCGCCGCGTGAGCGGTGCGCGGGACCTGGGAGAACGGCCAAATAACGCGTCGATGGATACAAGCGATACACGCCACGCACGCCACGCAAGCAGCAAGACACACGTAGCAAAAGAACACGTACCAAAAGAACACGTACCAAAAGAACACGCAGGAGCAAGCATGAACGAGACAAGCCGGACACCCGCAGCACTCGACGTCATCACCTACGGTGAAGCGATGGCCATGTTCGTGGCCGCCGAAACCGGTCCGCTCGCCGGCGTCGGGCACTTCACCAAGCGCGTCGCGGGCGCCGATCTGAACGTGGCGATCGGCCTCTCGCGCCTTGGTTTCAGGGTCGGCTGGATGAGCCGCGTGGGCAACGATTCGTTCGGCCAGTACGTGCGCGACACTTTGCGCAAAGAGGGCATCGACCAGCGCTGCGTCACGACCGACGAGCGCTATCCGACCGGCTTCCAGCTGAAGTCGAAATGCGACGACGGCAGCGATCCGGCGGTCGAATACTTCCGCAAGGGCTCGGCGGCGAGTCACCTGTCGCTGGCCGACTACGCGGCGGATTACGTGCTGTCCGCGCGTCACCTGCATCTGACGGGTGTGGCGCCGGCAATCTCGGCAAGCTCGCGCGAACTCGCGTTCCATCTGGCGGGTGAAATGCGCGCCGCCGGCAAGACGATTTCGTTCGATCCCAATCTGCGCCCGACGCTGTGGCCGTCACGCGCCGCGATGGTCGAAGGTTTGAACGCGCTGGCGGGATTGGCCGACTGGGTGCTGCCGGGGATCGGCGAAGGCGGGATTCTGACCGGCTACACCCAACCGGACGACATCGCGCGTTTCTATCTCGACCAGGGCGCGCGCGGCGTGATCATCAAGCTCGGCGCGCAAGGCGCGTACTTCCGCACCGCCGACGATGCCGGCGTGGTCGCGTGCAAGCCGGTCGCGAAGGTGGTGGATACGGTCGGCGCGGGCGACGGATTCGCCGTCGGAGTGGTCAGCGCATTGCTCGAAGGCAAGCCGCTGCCGCAAGCGGTGGCGCGCGGCAACCGGATCGGCGGGTTGGCGATTCAGGTGATCGGCGATTCCGAAGGCCTGCCGGGCCGCGCGGAACTCGACGCACTGGAACTCGACGATGTGCCGCACATCGCGACCGCGGCCTGACGTTCGGCGATCGCACAGCCGCCGCACGCAACGAAATCGATAACGACAAGAGCGCTCGAACAGCGCCGCTGGACCCCCATCACCGTTTCGGGACGTAGTAAGGAGACACCCATGACCTCATCGCTTGCGATTCGCCGTTGGTGGACGATCATGCCGATCGTTTTCATCACCTATAGCCTCGCTTATCTGGATCGCGCGAACTACGGTTTCGCGTCGGCCGCCGGCATCAATCAGGATCTCGGCATCAGCAAAGGGCTGTCGTCGCTGATCGGCGCGCTGTTCTTTCTCGGCTATTTTTTCTTTCAGATTCCCGGCGCGATCTACGCGGAACGGCGCAGCGTGAAAAAGCTCGTGTTCTGGAGCCTGGTCCTGTGGGGCGGCTGCGCGGCGCTGACCGGCATGGTCAGCAATATTCCGTCGCTGATGGTGATCCGCTTCGTGCTCGGCGTCGTCGAAGCCGCCGTGATGCCCGCGATGCTGATCTTCATCAGCAACTGGTTCACGAGGCGCGAGCGATCGCGCGCCAACACCTTCCTGATTCTCGGCAATCCGGTGACGGTACTGTGGATGTCGGTGGTGTCGGGTTATCTGGTGCATTCGTTCGGCTGGCGTCACATGTTCATCGCCGAAGGCGCGCCCGCGATTCTCTGGGCGGTCTGCTGGTGGTTCATCGTGCAGGACAAGCCGCAGCAGGTGTCGTGGCTCACGCAGCAGCAAAAGGACGATCTCGCCGAAGCGCTGCGCGCCGAACAGGCGGCGATCAAGCCGGTGCGCAATTACAGCGAAGCGTTCCGCACGCCCGCGGTGATCAAGCTGTGCGCGCAATATTTTTGCTGGAGCATCGGCGTGTACGGCTTCGTGCTGTGGCTGCCGTCGATCCTGAAGAACGGTTCGACGCTCGGCATGGTCGAAACCGGCTGGCTCTCGGCGCTGCCGTATCTGGCTGCAACGATCGCGATGCTGGCAGCGTCGTGGGCATCGGATAAACTCAATCGCCGCAAGGTGTTCGTATGGCCGTTCCTGCTGGTCGGCGCGGTCGCGTTCGCCGCATCGTACGCGCTCGGCTCGTCGCACTTCTGGGTCTCGTATGCGTTGCTGGTGATCGCCGGCGCCGCGATGTACGCGCCGTACGGCCCGTTTTTCGCGATCGTGCCGGAGCTGCTGCCGAAGAACGTCGCGGGCGGTGCGATGGCGCTGATCAACAGCATGGGCGCGCTCGGTTCGTTCGTCGGCTCGTATGTGGTCGGCTATCTGAATGGTGCGACCGGCTCGCCTGCGGCATCCTATGCGTTTATGAGCGTGGCGTTGGTCGCCGCGGTGATCCTGACGCTGATCGTCAAACCGCAGCCGCAGCCGATGGCCACGGCGCCCGCGCTTGCCACACCGTTGCAAGGAAAATAAGCCGATGAAGAAGATCGTCGCCTGGAAGGCGCTGCCCGAAGACGTGCTCGCGTATCTGCAACAGCATGCGGACGTCGTGCAGGTCGACCCCACCCGGTACGATACGTTCGTCGCCGCGTTGAAGGACGCGGACGGCGGCATCGGTTCGAGCGTCAGGATTACGCCGGCGATGCTCGAAGGCGCGACCCGGCTGAAGGCGTTGTCGACCATCTCGGTGGGCTTCGACCAGTTCGACGTCGCCGACCTGACGCGCCGCGGCATCCTGCTCGCGCACACGCCGGACGTGCTGACCGAATCCACCGCGGACACGGTGTTCTCGTTGATTCTTGCCTCGGCGCGCCGGGTGGTCGAACTCGCGGAATGGGTGAAAGCCGGCAACTGGCAGCGCAGCATCGGGCCGGCGCTGTTCGGCGTGGATGTGCAGGGCAAGACGCTCGGCATCATCGGCCTGGGGCGGATCGGCAGCGCGGTCGCGCGCCGCGCGGCGCTCGGCTTCAACATGAAGGTGCTGTACACGAACCGGAGCGCGAACCCGCACGCGGAACAGGCGTACGGCGCGCGGCGTGTCGCGTTGGCTGAGCTGCTCGCCGGCGCGGACTTCGTCTGTCTGCAAGTGCCGTTGACGCCCGAGACGAAGCACATGATCGGCGCGGCAGAACTCAAGTCGATGAAGCAAAGCGCGATCCTGATCAATGCATCGCGCGGCGCCACGGTCGATGAAAAGGCGCTGATCGAAGCGCTGCAAAACGGCACGATCCACGGCGCGGGCCTCGACGTGTTCGAGACCGAACCGCTGCCGGCCGATTCGCCGCTCCTGAAAATGCCGAACGTGGTCGCGCTGCCGCATATCGGCTCGGCAACCCACGAAACCCGGCATGCGATGGCGCGCAACGCGGCGGAAAATCTCGTCGCCGCGTTGGAGGGCACGCTTGCCACCAACATCGTCAACCGCGAAGTGCTGGGCCAATGAGCACGACGC
This sequence comes from Paraburkholderia sp. SIMBA_030, assembly GCF_046535245.1. Lineage (NCBI taxonomy): Bacteria > Pseudomonadati > Pseudomonadota > Betaproteobacteria > Burkholderiales > Burkholderiaceae > Paraburkholderia > Paraburkholderia sp. SIMBA_030. The sequence continues at coordinate 22,293 of NZ_JAWRXB010000029.1, read as the reverse complement.
CCCTTGCTACCCCGCGCCGCGCGACGATCACGGACGTCGCGCGCGAAGCCGGCACCGGCAAGACCAGCATCTCGCGCTATCTGAATGGTGAGATGAGCGTGCTGTCGCCGGAATTGCGCGCGCGCATCGAGGCCGCGATCGAACGGCTCGACTATCAGCCGAACCAGATGGCGCGCGGCCTGAAGCGTGGCCGCAACCGGCTGATCGGCATGCTGCTCGCCGACCTGACCAACCCGTACACGGTCGAAGTGCTGCAAGGCGTCGAAGCGGCGTGCCATGCGCTCGGGCTGATGCCGCTGATTTGCCATGCGGCCAATGAAGTCGAAATGGAGCGGCGCTATCTGCAACTGCTGACCACCTATCGCGTGGAAGGCGTGATCGTCAATGCGCTCGGCGTGCGCGAAGAAACGTTGCGGCCGGTGGGTGGCGGCGGGATTCCGGCGGTGCTGGTCGACCGCACGGTGGATGGCCTCGTGACCGACATGGTCGGGCTGGACAACCGGGCGGCGGCCGAACTGGGCACGCGGCATCTGCTCGAGAACGGTTTCGACGACATCTGGTTTGTCGTGCAGCCGTTCGAGCAGGTCAGCTCGCGGCGACTGCGCGAGGCGGCGTTTCGCGACGTGATGAGTGGCGAGGAGGGAACGGGCGGCAAGGGTGGCGCGCGTGGGCATACGCTGGTGCTGAACCTTGTGGATAGCGCAGCGGTCGAGCGCAGCCTCGCCGAGCTGGATCGCGCGCTCGAGGCCGCGGCGAGCAGTGGCGGCCGCGCGCACAAGCCTGGCCGCGTCGCCTTGTTCGCGGCCAACGCGCCGGTCGCGCTGTGCCTCGCACTGCACCTGAAGGCGCGTTACGGCGCGGATTGGCAAGCGCGCGTCGCGCTGTTGTCGATCGACGACCCCGAGTGGGCCGAATTGACCGGCATCACGACGATCCGCCAGCCGACCTACGAGATCGGCTACCGCGCGGTGGAGTTTCTGCATGAGCGCATCGAGGGTATCCAGACTGCGGCTCGCGACTGCCTGCTGCAAGGCGAATTGATCGTCCGCGCGTCAACTTCGCGCTGATCTGCGATCATGCGGGCTGCGGCGCGCAGCGGGTGCGCGCCGGTCATCGCAAGGAAACTCATGGTTGTTGCACCGCTTACCCTGTCGAGCGTCGCCCTCGCGACGCTGTTCGTCGCCGCCTTACCGTTGATTGTGTATCGCCGTCTGCGCCGGCCGCTCGCGCTCAACCCGCGCGACGCGATTGTCGGCATTGCCGTGTTCGCGCTGTTCGCAATGGTGATCGAACGCGCGCTGAACGACTACGTGCTGCATTGGAACGAGGCGAGCGCCGCCTTGCTGTCGAATCCGCTGGCGTTCGTCGTGTACGGCGCGCTGGCCGCGGGTATCTGCGAGGAAGTAGGGCGTTTCATCGGCATGCGCCTGATGCTCAGGCGCGCGGCGGCGAAGCCTGGGTCCGCTGCTGCGGTTGCGGGCGACGGCACCGCGCTCACCTACGGCCTCGGCCACGGCGGCGCCGAAATATGGCTGGTCGGCGTGCTGGTGCAGGTGCAGTGGATTCTGTTTGCGATCTTCGCAAACCGCGGCCAGCTCGACGGCTACCTGAGCAACCTGCCGGCCGAATCGCTGATGCGCATCCATCTGATTCTCGCCAGCCTGACGCCGCAGACGGCCGGCATCTTCGCGCTTGAACGGGTGGCCGCGCTGGTGTTCCAGATTGGTCTTTCGGTGTTGATGTGGCGTGGCCTGCGGGCGGGCTGGCGAGGTATTCTGCCGCTGGCGATCGTTCTGCACGCGCTGGTCGACGTGCCGGCCACGCTGTTCCAGGCGAACCTCGTGCCGCTCGCCGCGGTGGACGGTGCGTATGCGCTAGGGGCGCTCGTAGTCGCAGGCGTGCTGGTCAGGGTGTTCCGGCGTCCGGCGCTGGCCGCCTGAGCGCATCGCGGCGCGGATCAATGCACACATCATCGACGAATTTCTAACTTTCGGCCTCTCATGGAAGCTTACCAATACGACTGCGCGAATCCCGAGTTCGAGGAACTGGCGCGCGTCATCAGCGATCTGTTCCCCGAGCAAACCCAGTTCGTGCAACGGCCTGCCGACGAAGGCATGCCGACGCTGGCGATTCACTGGGTGGCGATGCGATTCGGTGCGCGTGCGCGCCGGATCGTGATGAACGTGGTGATCGCGCCGGCCGCGTGGGCGCGTTATCGCGCGTTGCCGGCGTGGCTGCGCGGCCGGAGTTTCGCGGTGCTGCGGGCGTATGTCGAAGCGAGCATCGGCTCGCTCGAGGAGCAGTACGCGAACGGCGAGACGGTGCCGCGTGATGTCACCGTGGAGCTGGGCGATGAGTTTGCTTGACGGGGTGGCGGCATAACGCCGTTGGTTCGAGCGCGAATGTGTGTGCGGGTCGAAGGGTTTTCGGCGTTCCCGGCGGCCGTGGGTATCGATCGGCGCCCACAAGGGGCAGCGCGGGTGTCAGTCGGCGCGACGATAGACTTTCGCGAAGCGCGCGGCCTGCACGACGCCGTAGTCGCCGGGGGCGTATTGCATGATCCAGTCGCCGGCTGCGCCGTGCAGCACGTCGCCGCCATCGGCCGAGCGGGCGAGCGAGAACGCTTCATTCATTTGCCTGGCCAGCACGACTGCCTGACGGTTGCGATAGGCGCCCGGTTCGCCGTGCGTGAGGGCGGCATCTGCCGGCAGGTATTTGGCGTCGAAGCGCTCACGCGACACGACCCAGCGATCGCCGGTCGAACCGGTGATCAGCGCATCGCCGCGGGCGTAGCGGTTCGGGCCTTCCAGGCTCATTAGTTCGCCTTCGGCGGCGGCGAATTCGACGCTGACAGTTTCGTCTTTGACGACGCGATGAGCGGTTGCGTCGGTGCGCAGGTCGAGGTTTTTGAGTTCGGTCATGAAGCGGGTTGGTGTGGGTGTGGGTTCTGGTGACGGGAAGATAGCGCCAAGGGCCACGCACTTAAGGGCTGATGGCTTGCGTATGCGCATCATGCCAGATGGATCGGAGATCAATGTTTTTTGGCTATGCGGCGCTAGTTCGATGAAGTACCGCTGCGGCGCGCGCAGCGCCGCCGGAAGCATGACTGCCTTGTCACTCACGCGGAGTGTGCGGGAACACCGATTCCAGATGAATAAACCAATATCAAATCAAGGAAAGGCCAACGCCGCAGGCACACAACCACCAGCGCCGCGCGGGCAAAAAAACCGCCTACCACGCAGCGCGCACCCCAACCTTATGGCTTCACACCCTCATCATCAGCCGGAGCCTGCTTCCCGGCCCCCTTGCCATGGTGCCGATGCTCGCCGCCAGGCTGATGAAACGTCACATCGGCAAGCTTCTTCTGTTCCGGAGAAAAACTGCCATACAGCGGATCAAACGCGTCGACCAGTTTCTTCATGCCATCCGCATGAGCTTGCGCGATCGTCGCGTACTGCTTCATATCGTCCAGTGCCGACAGGTTCGTAGCAGCCCTGCGCTGCTGAAACAGCTGTCCCATCGTCTGGCCGTTATTGCGCATGACATCGGCAAACGCGTTCCATTGCGACTCCTGCGCCGAGGTGATCTTCAACTGCGTGTGCAGGTAGGTGATGCGGTCTTCGACATTGCGCTCGTGACCCGCTTTGGCGGCTGGCGCCGAGGCGGTCGCGCTCATCGATGCTGATGCCGGCGCGGAAGTTTGGGCGAACGCGCCGCTCATGGCGAGTGCGGAGGTCAGCATAACCAGTGCTTTTTTCATCGAAACTCCTGATGTCTGTTCGAATTGGGACAAGGCGCGCATGGCGAGCTGCCCACCACCCGTCTGCCCTTGGACGACGCAAGGCGGCCTGCTGTCCGCTTCGCCGTCGCCGCCATTTGTATCACGATATCCCTACACTGCGGCTGCAGTGCGACAAACGCTTACAACCGAAACGAACAGGAAATAGCCGGTGGATAAATTCGTCAGCATGGAAATCTTCGTTGCCGTGGTCGAGGCGGGCAGTCTGACGGCGGCAGCCGAGCGTTTCGATATTTCGTCGGCAATGGTGGGTAAACACATCCGCTCGCTCGAAACCCGGCTCGCGACGCGGCTGCTCACACGCACCACGCGTCGTCAAAGTCTGACGGAAATCGGCCGCCACTATTACGAGCAGTGCAAGCGGATTCTGGCCGACGTGAAGCAGGCGGAGTCGCTTGCCGAGGCGATGGCGGCCGCGCCGCGCGGCGTCCTCAAGGTGACGGTACCGCTGACCTACGGCGTCGAAGTGTTCGCCCCGGCAATGACCGATTATCTGACGGCCTGGCCGGACGTCACCCTCGAACTGGATCTGTCGAACCGCGTGATCGATCTGGTGGAAGAGGGTTTCGACGCGTCGGTGCGAATCGGTCGTTTGCCGGATTCGAGTTTTGTCGCGCGGCCGTTGAAGCCTTACCGGATGCGCGTGTGCGCGTCGCCGGCGTATCTGAAGCGCGCCGGCACGCCGCGCACACCGGCCGATCTGGCGCAGCACGAATGCCTGGGCTTTCTGCATTGGGGCCGCGAAGGCTTGTGGCGCCTCGGCGGCGAGACTGCCGATGAAAACCAGCTGCGCGCCGGCCGGTTTCGGGCCAATAACGGCCAGGCGCTGAAAGTCGCCGCGTTGCGCGGCTTCGGGCTGGTGTTGCAACCCGAAGCGCTGCTCGCGAGAGAGATTGCCAGCGGCGAACTGGTGTCTGTGCTCGAGGACTATCTGCCCGACGGCGCACCTGTCAATCTGATCTATCCGCGCGATCGCCGCGCGACGCCCAAGCTCACCACCTTCATCGATTTCGTGGTCGAGCGGTTCGGCGCCTGAGGTTCGATGCATGAGGTTCGATGCATGAGCGCGCGGTTCGTGGTTCCTTTGCTCGCCGCTCGATGCTGAAGACGCGCGATAATCCGCTCCATCGCTGACCAACTTCTACCGCACTCGATGAGACCTCCGCGCCTCGACCAACTCGACGACCTCGACCGCAACCTCGTTGCGCTGCTGCAAGCCAACGCCCGCGAGAGCGTCGCCAATCTCGCGCGCCAGCTGGACGTGGCGCGCACCACCGTGATCGCGCGCATCGCGCGGCTCGAACGCAGCAACGTGATCGCGGGCTATAGCGTGCGGCTCGGGCAGGACGTGCTCGACTCGAGCATCTATGCGTACGTCGGCATCATCATCGCGCCGAAGTACGGGCCGGCGGTGCAGAAGCGCCTCGGCAAGATGCCCGAGGTGCAGCTGCTGTGCGCGGTGAGCGGCGAGTTCGACTACGTCGCATGGCTGCGCGCCGATTCGCCCGACCGGCTCAACGATCTGCTCGACCAGATCGGCGAACTCGAAGGAGTGGAACGGACCACGACCTCGATCATCCTGGCGCGCAAGATCGATCGGGGGATGGTGTGACTATGCCGGCCCGGTTTTTACACCGCTTTAATACGTTTTCGACATATCGACTGATTGCTTCGTCATAACGTCGAACATTATGGTCATAGCGCAGCATTTTGCGCGTATGAACTGTTTTTGCTTCTCCCTAAACTGTGTCTCAAGGGTTCAGCCCGCAGGGCGCGACGCTTAAGCGCCGCGCACTTCCGAAGCCCGAGACAGCAGATAACAGCAACCATCTTGCATGGGACCGGAGTAAGTGCTTTGCATGGGACCGGAGTAACGCGCTAAAGCGCGAACTCCAGTCGACAGCGCCAACTCCGGTCGACAGCTTTGCATGGGACCGGAGTAGGCGCTAAAGCGCCAACTCCGGTCGACAGCTTTGCATGGGACCGGAGTAGGCGCTAAAGCGCCAACTCCGGTCGACAAAGGAGAAGCGTATGAAAGTAGCCATCGTTGGCGCAGGTTTGATCGGTCACACCATCGCCCACATGTTGCGTGAGACCGGCGACTACGACGTCGTCGCGTTCGACCGGGATCAGAACGCGCTCGACAAGCTCGCCGCTCAGGGCATCCCGACCCGCCGCGTCGATTCCGCCGATGCCGCCGCGCTGCGCGCTGCCGTGCAGGGTTTCGATGCGCTCGTCAACGCGCTGCCGTATTACCTCGCGGTGAATGTCGCGTCGGCAGCCAAGGGCGCGGGCGTTCACTACTTCGATCTGACCGAAGACGTGCGCGCCACCCACGCGATCCGCGCGATCGCCGACGACGCCGATCACGCCTTCATGCCGCAGTGCGGTCTGGCGCCAGGCTTCATCGGCATCGCCGCGCACGAACTGGCGAACCGCTTCACGGAAATCCGCGACGTCAAGATGCGCGTCGGCGCGTTGCCGGAGTTTCCGACCAATGCGCTGAAGTACAACCTGACATGGAGCGTCGACGGCCTGATCAACGAGTATTGCCAGCCATGCGAGGCGATTCGCGACAGCCGTACGCAATGGGTGCAGCCGCTCGAAGGCCTCGAACATTTCTCGCTCGACGGCACCGAATACGAAGCCTTCAACACCTCCGGCGGCCTCGGCACGCTGTGCGAAACGCTGTCCGGCCGGGTCGAATCGCTCGACTACAAGTCGGTGCGCTATCCGGGCCACCGCAACCTGATGCAGTTCCTGCTCGAAGATCTGCGTCTTTCCAGCGACCGCGACACGCTCAAGACCATCATGCGCCGTTCGGTGCCTTCGACCGCCCAGGACGTCGTGCTGGTGTTCATCACGGTGAGCGGCATGCGTGACGGTCAACTGGTACAGGAGGTGTTCACCCGCAAGATCTTCGCGAAGACGGTGTGCGGCGTGCCGATGAGCGCGATCCAGATCACCACGGCCGGCGCGATGTGCGCGGTGCTCGATCTGTTCCGCGAGAAGAAGCTGCCGCAAAGCGGCTTCGTGCGCCAGGAGCAGGTGTCGCTGCGCGACTTTCTCGCGAACCGCTTCGGCCAGTTGTACGAGGGGCAGACGCTGGATACGATGGCGACGGTATAAGCCGTCACCGTCAGCGTCAGGCTCACAACCGGGGGTCGTGCGGCAACGCGGTCATGTCTGCCGCGAGCAAGGAAGAAGGCCCGCAGAGGGCCAACCGGACGCCCCGCCAGACGGGGCGTTTTTGTTTCGGATGGCGATGCCATGCCGAAGCGGGTGGGCCGCATCGTCCCTCACGCCTGCGGTTCGCCTACGATCCGCTCGAGCAACGCTTCGTAGTCCGCGCTAGTTGGCGCGGTATTGTCGAACATCAACAGGTCTTCGCGAATGTCGCCGCTCGGCACGAAGCGGCGTTGCCGATACTCGTCCCAATGCGCGAGTTTGTATGCATCGTTCGGATTGCCGCGGTCGACGATACGCTGATGCGCCAGCGCTTCCGACGTATAGACCCATACGACCCGCAGCGCCACATCCGCGCCGACACCCAGCCACGCGCGATCGAACAGGCGCCGCTCGCGAACTTCGCGCGACAGCGGCCCGACCACCAGCGCGCTCACGCCGAGCGCGAGATTGTCGCGAGCGGTATCGAGCAGACCGCGATACTCCGCGTCGCGCAGGTGCTGCAGGAAAAGCGGACTGTCGCGGTCGTTCGGATCGCCGGTCAGCATGCCCATGGCGACCGCGCTGTAGCTGCCGTACAGCGTATCCTTATCGAGCAGGCAGAAGGGCGCGGCGCTCGCGCTCATCAGCGGGCCGATCAGCTTCTTTGCCAACGTGGTCTTGCCGGTGCCTGCGTGACCGCAGAAGAAAACCAGATGGGTCACGAAGGCGTGTTCGCGGGAGTGTCTGGCGGGCCGCCGTGCGGGTCGGCGCGCAACGGCTCACGCGCGAATGTGCCGTTGGCTTCGAGCCACATCACATTGATGATGCCGAAGCCCAAGGCCACGCCGATGCCGAGAATCCAGCTGAAATACCACATTGCGGTCTCCTTGATCGTAGGTCCGGCGTGGCGCACAACCGGGCGTTGCGCGCAGCCGGTACAGCGAGGCGAACATGCCGGCAAACAAAGGCAGCACGCGCTGGACCCGAGGGTAAATCCGCAGTCGGCAGCGCCCACACAGCAGCCCTTTGCAGCGATCATGAAGAAAGACGCAGCGCCGCGCAAGAGCGCGCGTCGAATTTCTCCATCCGGCCAGCATGGCACAGCTGTCGCGCATTGCTATCATCCTTTGCAGTGAATGAGCGGGGCGATTCACGTGTGTGGCGGCAGAACCAGCAGCAAGCATCGCGCAATGCGTCAAGAACGAGAAGTCACACGACAACCCACACCAGGGAGACCCAGCATGGCGGCGCACCCGCATTTCCGCTGGAAAGCCATGCTGCTCGCCGGCACCGTCGTGTCGCTGGCCGCTTGCGCCTCGACGCCCGCCGAGCCTGTCCCGTTCAGGGAAGTGCCGTCAGCGCGCATCGTCAAGCCAGGCTATACGCAGCGCGCGGCCGAACGGGTTGCCGTCGATGTGCGCCGTGAGCGTTCGCGCGACGTCATCGTCCGGTTTCGCGATGCACTGGTGTATATCGACGGCGAGCAGGTCACCGATCTGCTGAACGGCGAGCATGTGGTCTTCTATCTGAGCCCGGGCGTGCATCGCATCGGCGTGTCCACGCAGTTCGATCCGGTTGTCGAGTTGCAATTCGCGGTGACGGCGGATCCACGCTACACGAACCGCGCTTCGGTTACGTTCGGCCAGGATCACCGCATCGCCTTGCGCCGTGTCGCCCTGTAACGCACCACGCGCACACCGCGCCAAGCCGCTTCCAGGTTTAACAAACTCGATACATGGGGTTCACTCGGAGCACTTAACATGGCGGTTATCGCGTATTCGCTCATGCAGACCTGACGCCGCGCCGATGCACACTGCGACGGCGGCTGGTCCGCTTCCATGTTCAAGGTAATCCAACATGCTGATCAATTGCGCCGCTTATCAGGACGGCCGGAAGCTGGCCGACATCGAGATCGACAACATCAGTGACTACGTCGCGCGGCCCGAGTGCTTCGTCTGGGTCGCGCTGAAAGACCCAGGCCCTGGCGAGCTGGCCGTGATGAAACACGAGTTCGGCCTGCACGAGCTCGCGATCGAGGACGCGCAAAACGGCCATCAGCGCCCGAAAATCGAGGAATACGGCGAGTCGCTATTCGCCGTGCTGCACACCGTCGAGATGGACGAAGAGGGCGAACTGCTGATCGGCGAAGTCGACGTATTCGTCGGGCGCAACTATGTGCTGTCAGTGCGGCGCGGCACCCGCGTCGGCTTTCAGAATGTGCGTGCCCGCTGCGAACGCGAGCCGCATTTGCTCAAAGAAGGCTCGGCATTCGTGCTGTACGCACTGGCCGACGACGTCGTCGATCGCTATTTTCCGATCGTCGAGGCAATGAACACTGAGATCGAGGAACTCGAAGACCGCATCTTCGAGCGCAACAATTCGGCGGCCTCGCGCGCGATCATCGAGGATCTGTACTCGCTCAAGCGGCGCCTCGTGATCCTCCAGCACCACATCACGCCGTTGCAGGAAGCGATCGGCAAGCTGACGGGCGGTCGCATTCCGAGCGTCTGCGGCGGCATGCAGGCGTACTTTCGCGACGTCTACGATCACCTCGAGCGGATCGTCAGAACCATCGAAGGCAGGCGCGAAATGGTCGTCACCGCGGTGCAGGTCAATCTGGGGATGATCTCGCTCGCCGAAAACGAGGTGACCAAGCGTCTCGGCTCGTTCGCCGCGCTGTTCGCGGTGCCCACCATGATCGCGGGCATCTACGGGATGAACTTCCAGAGCATCCCCGAGTTGCACTATAAGTACGGTTATCCGGTCTGTCTGGCCGTCATGCTGACAGTCGACCTGGTGCTGTTCTGGCGCTTCCGCAGAGTAGGCTGGCTATAGATCAGTCGCGGCCGGTCGCGGCTAAACCACACTGAGCCACCCTGATTCACCGCCATTCGCCCCGAGCGTCGCGCCCGCGCTTCGATCGCTCCAGCGTTCTCCGGGCTTGCATCGTGCGCAATAAAAGTCCAGCATAAGCGGCCCGCCGGCTGCAAACCTTGCAGCCGGCGGCAACCATCCGCTACGCACGGACCGAGCGAGGGACCCATGCCAAAACGCTGCCTGCCGGTGCGCTTATACAGCACGCCGGCGCGAATCGATCGACCGCACCGCACGGACGCACAGGCTGCGCGCCGATGCACTGCAACACTGCGAATCGTTGACATTCCGAACAGACTGCGCTGAGAATAGGCCTCGCAAACGTTTGCGCGCCACTAAAAATACGGCTCGTTCGCGAGCCCTGACAACTTTGGAGATTTGCATGAGCCATCGCATTCGCCGCCGCCTGCTGGCGGCTGCCGTCCTCGCCGCCGCCACTGCTGCCTTGCCGCTTTCCACCGCGTACGCGCAAACCGCGCCCGCCCACAAGCCGAAGGTCGCGCTGGTGATGAAGTCGCTCGCGAACGAGTTTTTCCTGACCATGGAGAATGGCGCGAAGGACTACCAGAAACACAATCCCGCGCAGTTCGATCTGATCACCAACGGCATCAAGGACGAGACCGATACCGCGAACCAGATCCGCATCGTCGAACAGATGATCGTTTCGAAGGTCGATGCGATCGTGCTGGCCCCGGCTGATTCGAAGGCGCTGGTGCCGGTCGTCAAGAAAGCGGTCGATGCGGGCATCGTGGTCGTGAACATCGACAACCGGCTCGACCCGGACGTGCTCAAGTCGAAAGACCTGAACGTGCCGTTCGTCGGTCCGGATAACCGCAAGGGCGCGCAGAAGGTCGGCGACTACCTGGCGAAGAAGCTGAAGTCGGGCGACGAGGTCGGCATTCTCGAAGGCGTGTCGACCACCACCAACGCACAGCAGCGCACCGCGGGCTTCAAGGACGCGATGCAGACCGTCGGCGCGAAAGTCGACTCGGTGCAATCGGGCGAATGGGAAATCGACAAGGGCAACGCGGTGGCGTCGGCCATGCTCAATGAATATCCGAACCTGAAGGCGCTGCTCGCCGGCAACGACAACATGGCGATCGGCGCGGTGTCGGCCGTGCGCGCGGCGGGCAAGCAGGGCAAGGTGATGGTGGTCGGCTACGACAACATCGGCGCGATCAGGCCGATGCTGAAGGACGGCCGCGTGCTCGCCACCGCCGACCAGTACGCCGCCAAGCAGGCCGTGTTCGGTATCGATACCGCGCTGAAGGCGATCAACGAGCACAAGAAGCAGTCGCAGTTGTCCGGCGTGGTGGAAACGCCGGTTGATCTGGTGACGAAGTAAGCACCGGCCAGTCAACCCGGGCACACGGATTCGCGGATTCGCGCATACGCCGCTGTACGGTTTATGCGCGGTGAATCATGCGAATCCGTGTCAATTCAATAAACGCTCAAGAATCCTGTTGCGCCGCCGTTAAGTCCAGAGGTAAGCGTCATGACGGCGGCTGCGCGGCGGGAGGGTGTGTGGCCGGAAGCGCCTGCGCATTTCGCGCGCGCATTGGGCCGGCATGACACGTGGCGCTCGGCGGCTTGCTTCATTCGAGCGAATCGCATGAAGCCTCTTCGAGCGCCCCGGAACCAGGATTGCAATGGATTCAACCGACCACGACGCCTTACCCGCCGTACTGTCCGTCAGCGGCATCGGTAAGACCTATGCCGAACCGGTGCTCGCCGACGTTTCGTTGTCGCTGCGCGCCGGTGAGGTATTGGCGCTGACCGGCGAGAACGGCGCAGGCAAGAGTACGCTGTCCAAAATTATCGGTGGGCTCGTCGACCCGAGCGCCGGCACGATGCGCCTCGGCGGTGCGCCGTATGCGCCGGCCAGCCGCACCGAAGCCGAAGCGCTCGGCGTGCGGATGGTCATGCAGGAGCTGAATCTGCTGCCGACGCTGTCGGTCGCGGAAAACCTGTTTCTGAACCGCTTGCCGCAGGCCGGCGCATTGCGCTTCGGCTGGATCGACCGCCGCAAGCTGCGCGAGGACGCCCGCCATGCGATGGCGCAAGTCGGGCTCGACGCGATCGATCCGGATACGCTGGTGGGCGAACTCGGCATCGGGCATCAACAGATGGTCGAGATCGCGCGCAATCTGATCGGCGACTGCCGCGTGCTGATCCTCGACGAGCCGACCGCGATGCTGACCGCGCGCGAGGTCGACTTGCTGTTCGAGCAGATCGAACGGTTGAAATCTCGCGGCGTCGCGCTGGTGTATATCTCGCATCGCCTCGAAGAACTGGCGCGCGTGGCTGAACAGATCGCGGTGCTGCGCGACGGCAAGCTGGTGCATGTCGACGCGATGGCCAACCTGAGCAGCGACCAGATCGTCACGTGGATGGTGGGGCGCGAACTCGGCGAGCGGATCGATCTGGGCGTGCGCAAGATCGGCGCGCCCTTGCTGAAGGTTGACCGGCTAACGCGTGGCAAGGCGGTACGCGACGTATCGTTCGAGGTGCGCGCGGGCGAGATTTTCGGCGTCAGCGGATTGATCGGCGCGGGCCGCACCGAGCTGATGCGGCTGATTTACGGCGCCGATCAGAAGGACGGCGGCACGGTGTCGCTGGCGCGCACGCCGGGCGAAACGCCTGCGCCGGTACAGATCGGCTCGCCGTCGGACGCGGTGCGTGCCGGCATCGCGCTGATCACCGAAGACCGCAAAGGCGAGGGCCTGTTGCTGCCGCAACCGATCGCCGCCAACGTGTCGCTCGGCAATATCGGCAGCGTGGCGCGGCACGGCATCGTCGATGCGAAGCGCGAGAACGCGCTGGCGCAAAAGCAGATCGACGCGATGCGGATTCGCAGCTCGGGGCCCGGGCAGATTGTCGGCGAGCTGTCGGGCGGCAACCAGCAGAAGGTCGTGATCGGCCGCTGGCTGGCGCGCGAGTGCCGCGTGCTGCTATTCGACGAACCTACGCGCGGCATCGACGTCGGCGCGAAGTTCGATATCTATGGCTTGATGGGTGCGCTGGCTCGCGAAGGCCGCGCGCTCGTCGTGGTGTCGAGCGACCTGCGTGAACTGATGCTGATCTGCGACCGGATCGGCGTGATGTCCGCGGGAAGCATGACGGGTGTGTTCGAACGCGACGGCTGGTCGCAGGATGCGTTGCTGGCCGCGGCTTTCGCCGGTTACCGCAGCCGCGAAGCGTTGCTGCACGCCCCCGATACCAACGAAGCAGGGAGTCTGTCATGACCCATCAATCGATGCAGGAAGCATCGGGCGGCAAGCCGGGCGCGCAGGTGACGCCGCCGGCCGACCCGTCCGCGCCGCTCGCCAGCGGCAAGCCGGCCGGCACGCGGCTGGGCTTTTCGAACTACCTGGGTCTCGCCGGCGCGTTGCTGGCGATGATCGTGCTGTTCTCGCTGCTGAGCTCCCACTTCTTGACGTACGACACGTTCAGCACGATCGCCAATCAGATCCCTGATCTGGTGGTGATGTCGGTCGGCATGACCTTCGTGCTGATCATCGCCGGGATCGATCTGTCGGTGGGTTCGGTGCTGGCGCTGGGGGCGTCGGTGGTCAGCGTGGCGGCCTTGAAGTGGGGCTGGGGGCCGTTGCCGTCGGCGCTGCTCGGGGTCGCCGCGGCGGCGCTGACCGGCACCCTGACCGGCTCGGTGACGGTGGGCTGGCGGATTCCGTCGTTCATCGTCTCGCTCGGCGTGCTCGAAGCGGCGCGGGGCCTCGCGTATCAGATGACGAATTCGCGCACTGCCTATATCGGCGACGCCTTCGATTTTCTGTCGAACCCGATCGCGCTCGGCATCTCGCCGGCGTTCCTGATCGCGGTGGCGGTCATGGTCGTGGCGCAGCTGGTGCTCACGCGCACGGTATTCGGCCGCTATCTGGTCGGTATCGGCACCAACGAGGAAGCGGTGCGGCTCGCGGGCGTCAACCCCAGTCCGTACAAGATCATCGTGTTCGCGTTGATGGGCGCGCTCGCGGGACTGGCCGCGCTGTTCCAGATTTCGCGTCTGGAAGCGGCCGACCCGAACGCGGGCGTCGGCCTGGAGCTGCAGGTGATCGCGGCGGTGGTGATCGGCGGCACCAGCCTGATGGGCGGGCGCGGTTCGGTCATCAGCACTTTTTTCGGTGTATTGATCATTTCGGTGCTGGCAGCCGGCCTCGCGCAGATCGGCGCGAACGAGCCGACCAAGCGGATGATCACCGGTGCGGTCATTGTCGTGGCGGTGGTGCTGGATACCTACCGCAGCCGCCGCAAGCGCGCCTGAGCGGCGCCCGGCAAAGCGGCACGGCAGGTCATGGTTGGCAGTGGCAGCAGGCTTAAGGTTCAAGGGTTTGGGTCTGTCATCGATGAAACGTCCGGTGCGGCGCCAGTTGGCGCAGCCGGCGGGAACAACAGGCAGGAGAGCAACAGTTTATGGCGACGATCAAGGATGTAGCGGCCGTGGCGGGTGTGTCGTTCACCACGGTTTCGCACGTGGTGAACAACTCGCGGCCGGTGTCGGCCGACGTGCGGGCGAAGGTCGAACACGCGATCCGTCAGCTTCACTATGTACCGTCGGCGGTGGCCCGCTCGCTCAAGGCGCGGGCGACGGCGACGATCGGTCTGGTGGTGCCGAACAGCACGAATCCGTATTTCGCGGAACTGGCGCGCGGCATCGAAGACGGTTGCTCGCGCAATGGCTACTGCGTGTTCTTCTGCAATTCCGACGACGATCCGGCCAAGCAGCGCAACTACCTGCGCGTGCTGCAGGAAAAGCGTATCGACGGGCTCATCGTCGCTTCCGCCGGCGACGACGAGGTGCTCGCGCAAACGCTCGCCGACGCGCGCGAGCCGCTGGTGGTGGTGGACCGCAACATCGAAGGCCTGAACGCGGATCTGGTGCAGATCGACCACGAGAAGGGCGCGTACCTCGCCACCCGCCATCTGCTCGAACTGGGGCACGTGCGGATCGGCTGCATTACCGGGCCGGTCAAGACGGCGGTGAGCGCCATGCGGGTGCACGGTTTCATCCGCGCGATGACCGAGCGCGGCATCGACATTCCGCCCGATGCGATTGTGGAAAGCGATTTTTCGGGCACGGGCGGCCATCGCGCGGCCGGTCAGCTGTTCGACACCGTGAAACCGTCGGCGATTTTTGCCGGCAACGACATGATGGGCATCGGCGCGCTGCGCGCCGCGGCGGAGCGCAATATCAGCGTGCCGCGCGATTGCTCGATCATCGGCTTCGACGATATCGAACTGGGGCGCTTCACTTATCCGGCGCTGTCGACGGTCGGGCAGTCGGTGCGCGCGCTCGGCGATATGGCCGCGCAGACGCTGATCGAACGCATCGCCGGGACCTCGACAGGCACGCCGCGCGCGCCGGGCCGCCGGCGAGTCGTGTCGCCGCGGCTGATCGTGCGTGAATCGACCGCGACGTGGGCCGGAGCGGCCAAGCGCAATCTGGCAGCCTGAGCAGACTTGAGGAGAAGGCAGTGGCAAGCAATGAAACGCGCGGACGCGTGGCGGTGGTCGGCAGTCTGAACATGGACCTCGTCGCGCGCGCGCCGCGTCTGCCGCATCCCGGCGAGACGCTCGCCGGCCGCACCTTTGCGCAGGTGGCGGGCGGCAAGGGCGGCAACCAGGCGGTGGCGGCCGCGCGCCTCGGCGCGCAGGTGTCGATGCTCGGTTGTGTCGGCGCCGACGCGAACGGCGCGCAATTGCGCGCCGGACTCGAAACGGAGGGCATCGATTGTGCGGCCGTCGAAACCGGGGCGCAGGCCACCGGTGTCGCGCTGATCGTCGTCGATGACGCCAGCCAGAACGCGATCGTAATCGTCGCGGGCAGCAACGGCGAAGTCACGCCCGCGACGATCGCGCGTTATGAAGCGGTGCTGGCCGCTGCCGACGTCGTGATCTGCCAGCTCGAAACGCCGCCCGATGCGGTGCGCGCAGCGCTTGCCGCGGCGCGGCGCCTGGGCAAAACGGTGATCCTGAATCCCGCGCCCGCCACCGGCCCCTTACCGGCCGACTGGCTGCCGCTGATCGACTATCTGATTCCGAACGAACTCGAGGCCGCGACGCTGACCGGTATGCCGGTCGCCACGCCCGCCGATGCGGCTCAGGCGGCCGCCAAACTGCGCCGGGCCGGCGCGCGCAGTGTGCTGGTGACGCTCGGTCCGCGTGGCGTGCACGCGACGCTCGACGGCACGGAGGCGACGCTTTACGACGCGCCGCGCGTCAACGCTGTCGATACCACGGCGGCAGGCGACACCTTCATCGGCGGATTCGCGGCGCAACTCGCGCGAGGCGCGAGCGTCGATGCGGCGATCCGTTTCGCGCAACGCGCCGCGGCGCTTTCGGTGACGCGCGCCGGCGCGCAGCCTTCGATTCCCACCCGAGCTGAACTGGACGCATCGGCTTGACGAACGCATGACGTGGTGGCGCTGTCCGCGAGAGCCGGACAGTGCCGCGTTCCGGTTTCGACGGTCGGCGGCGCCACTGTCAAAAGAATCTCTCACTTCCAGCGCGCGTTCCCCACATCGCCGCGCCAGACAGCTTTTTGTAATTTCTTCCATCTGCTTACAACGGCTTTCTTCATACCATATAAAAGCTTCAAGTGCGGCGATCGAGTGCCGTAAACGAAAATTAGATCGGCGCGCCAAAAAAAAGCGCCGCGCGCTGAAAGACGACACGGTACCCCGCGCTGCATATGCAGCCTCTCATCTGGTTAAGTACAGGAAAAAGCATGTTGAACAAAGGGATCTCGATCAAGGCGCGGATTGGCCTCACGATGGCTTTTCTCGCCGCACTGCTGGTTGCTATCGGCGTTTTCGGTTTGTTCGGCATGAGCCGCTCGAACGACGCATACCGGGATACTTTCACCAACGCAATGCCGAGTGCGGTCGACATCGCCAACGCCGAGCTTTACGCGGCGCGCGAGCGCCTGGCGCTCGATCGCGCCGCGTTCCAGGCGGGCACGCCGGATGCCGCAGCGACGATCGAGCGCGCGCACGCCATGCGCACCTTGTCCGACAAATGGTGGAAAGGGTACATCGATCTGCCGCGCGACGCGGAAGAGGACCGCCTCGCCCAGACGGTGATCGGTAAGCGCGACGCGCTGCATCAGCAGCTGGACGCGTTCGTCGCTGTCATCACGGCGAACGACCAGACCAAAATCGTCGACAGCGCCAAGCGCTTGCAGGTTGCCTATAACGATCTGGCCGAAGCCGACCTGGCGCTGAGCAAATTCCAGTTCGTGTTGGCCAAGAGCGGTTTCGACTCCGCGCAAAACAGCTTCGAGGTGTTCCGCATGGTCAGCATCGGCGCGCTGCTGGCCGGGGTAATCGCCGCCGTGCTGTCGTACCTGACGCTCAGCCGCGCGATTGGCCGGCCGCTCGGCGAAGCGCTCGGTCATTTCGATGCGATCGCCGCAGGCGATTTGCGCCACCCGGTCGTGATCGCCTCGCGCGACGAAATGGGGCAGTTGCTCGAAGGCATCGCCAGGATGAAGCACAGCCTCACCGAAACGGTGCGCACGGTGCGCAGCGGCAGCGAATCGATCGCGACCGCCACCCGTCAGATCGCCGCCGGCAATATCGACCTGTCTTCGCGTACCGAAGAGCAGGCGTCGGCGCTGCAGGAAACCGCATCGAGCATGGATGAGCTGACCGGCACGGTCAAGCAGAACGCCGACAACGCCCGCCAGGCGAGCTCGCTGGCGGCCAACGCGTCGGAGATCGCCAACCGGGGCAGCGCGGTGGTCGGCCAGGTGGTCGGCACGATGGGCGACATCAACCAGAGTTCGGCGAAGATCGCCGACATCATCTCGATCATCGAAGGGATTGCGTTCCAGACCAATATCCTGGCGCTGAACGCGGCCGTGGAAGCGGCGCGGGCCGGCGAAGAAGGGCGCGGCTTCGCGGTCGTGGCAGGCGAGGTGCGCAGTCTGGCGCAGCGTTCGTCGGCGGCGGCCAAGGAAATCAAGGAACTGATCGACACCTCGGTCGAGCGCGTGCAGTCCGGCTCGGCGCTCGTCGACGAGGCCGGTCGCACGATGGATGAAATCATCGGCGCGGTGCAACGCGTGACCGACATCATGGGTGAAATCGCAGCGGCCTCGGAAGAGCAAAGCAGCGGCATCGACCAGGTGGCGCGCGCCGTCACGCAGATGGACGAGGTCACGCAGCAGAATGCGGCGCTGGTCGAAGAAGCGGCGGCAGCAGCACAATCGCTCGAAGATCAGGCCGGCAAGCTGCGCACCGCGGTCGCGGTGTTCCAGCTCGAAGACGGCGGCCATACCGCGCCGGTCAGCGCCGCGCCGAAGCCGAAGCGCGCAGCAGCGCCGATCCGGCCGATGGCGGCGCGCAAGGCGTCCGCTGGGGCAGCGAAGGTGTCCGGCGCACCGGCAGCAGCGCCGTCCGCACCGTCCGCTGCCGAGCCGGTCAAGGCGTCCGCCAAGGCGTCCGTCAAGGCGCCTGCCAAGGCATTGGCGAGCGCCGGCAGCGATCAGGATTGGGAAACCTTTTGATCGGTGTTCGTGCTGCAACGTTCGTTCCCTATTGCGACGCATGTGAACTCGTGCGGCGCGGATCACCGAACGAAAACGCGCACGACAACCCGCACGACAGCAAAAAGGCCGCGATTGCGTACGCAACCGCGGCCTTTTGCCGTGCACTGCGGACTAACGAACGTCTACGATGACAGTCGGTGCCCTGGCGCGTCCTGTGATCCGGTACATTGACGGGCGCGACTGCGTCTTGCATCGGCGACATCGGCCGGCGCCGGCAGTCGGCGAGCGGACCTCGGACGGCACAAACGCAATCCCGGCGCCGCGAGTCCGCAGCAACCCACCTTTCAACGCGCCAGCCATAAAGGACCGACATGACGCCACACGACCTCGCGCACCGCCTCGTCGAAGCACGCAGGCAGCATTGCCCGATCGATGCGCCCGCCCCCGACAGCTTGCCGCCCGATGCGGCAACCGCGTACGCGATCCAGCAGGCCGTCATCGCGGGCCTCGGTGAATCGACCGGCGCGTGGAAGATCGGCGCCAAAGCGCCGGGCGGCGCGGCCTCGGGCGCGCCGATTCCGGCCTCGCTGGTGCTGCCCTCGCCGGCGCGGGTCGCCCGCGCGGGTTTCTTCCGGATACTGCTGGAACTGGAGATCGCCTTCCGCTTTACCGAGGCGATCGAGCCGCGCGGCAGAGCGTATGCGCGCGACGAGGTGCTGTCGAAGGTGGGCGTGGTGTTGCCGGCCATCGAGATCGTCGACAGCCGCTTTACCGAGTGGCCGAACGTCGCGCCCCTCGCGCAACTGGCCGATGCGCAGAACAACGGCGCGTTGATCACCGGCCATCCGGTTGCCTATGCGGGCCTCGCGCGTGGCTTCGATTTCGTGTCGCCCGAACTGGAATTGAGCTTCAACGGCGACTCGCTGGTGCCGGAAGCCACCGGCAATCCCGCGGGCGATCCGCGCGAACTGCTGGTCTGGTTCGTCAACCACTGCGCGGCCATGGGTATCACCATCGAACCCGATTGGACCCTTACCACCGGTTCGTACGTCGGCGCTCACAATGTGGACGGGCCCGGCATGGTCCGTGGACATATCGACGGTCTCGGCGAAGTCGAGATTGAACTGACCTGAGTGTGTAACGGCGCGTTACGAAGCTCGCTGCAAACGGCTGCCCTCAGGCAGCCGTTTTACATTTGCCGCGGCCACGGCGGCCCCTGGCCGTATACACCTATGGAAGCCGAGGCGCGCGCGACCGTCATACACTTATTGCTTGCGGCTTGCCATGTCGCCTATGCGGTTAATGCGGGCGGGCAGGAACCAGGTGCGGCGAACGCCAATGCCGCGTTGAAGGCAATGCCAAACGGCGAGGAACAAATCCGCCGGCACGTTGACGAACAGCTTGAAGATGTGTCGGGCGTCGATGCACCGGGGGCGGACGCACGAACATGTAACACACAGCTCGTGGCTGTAGACCTAACGCTCACGCCGTGCGTTGATTGAGAAAAGCAGGCGGGCAAGCAAAAAACGCACGACGTCTACGCGTAATGCAACAAAGTGTGCGCATGCAGACAGGCTGTCTGACGCAGCGACGAGATCGTCCGATGAACGAGAACGGTCCGTGCAACGCAGCAGTAGAAACAGAGGGGGAGCAGGCAGCGCAGAGGCAGGGGAGCCCGCTTCGAAAACGCTGTGATGTGAGTGGAAGATTGTAAGTGAGCGACTCTGTGTTTCCAAGTGAGGAATGTCGGGAGGCGGGTACGGCGCGATTTTCGCAACGTAGTTCGTGAAAAAAAATTTAAAAGGGTTTAGGATGAATTCGAGCGATGTCGTTTCCGAATAGCGCGCCGCGCACGACATCGGTCTAGACTTCGGCGAGGAGGTAGCATGGATATCTACAGCAGTTTCGCGACCCGCTTCGAGAAAACGCGAGAGGATGAACTCTCGCTCGAGGAGTATCTCGCGCTCTGCAAAGACAATCCCGCCGCGTACGCCACGGCTGGCGAACGCATGTTGATGGCAATCGGGGAACCAGAACAGATCGACACACGCAACGATCCGCGCCTGTCGCGCATCTTCGCGAACAAGGTCATCAAGGTATACCCCGCATTCCGTGAGTTCTACGGAATGGAAGATGTGATCGAGCAGGTGGTCGCGTACTTCCGGCATTCGGCCCAGGGGCTCGAAGAAAAGAAACAGATTCTGTATCTGTTAGGCCCGGTCGGCGGCGGTAAATCGTCGATCGCGGAACGCTTGAAGCAGCTGATGGAACGCGTGCCTTTCTACTCGATCAAGGGCTCGCCCGTGAACGAGTCGCCGCTTGGGCTTTTCGATTACGACGAGGACGGTCCGATCCTCGAAGAACAGTACGGTATTCCGCGCCGCTACCTGAAAAACATTCTGAGTCCGTGGGCCGTGAAGCGCCTGCACGAATACAACGGCGACATCCGCAAGTTCCGCGTGGTGCGCCGCTATCCATCCATCCTGCGGCAAATCGGCATCGCCAAGACCGAACCGGGCGACGAAAACAATCAGGACATTTCGTCGCTCGTCGGCAAGGTCGACATCCGCAAGCTCGAACAGTACGCACAAGACGACGCCGACGCGTATAGCTACTCCGGCGGCCTGTGTCTTGCGAATCAGGGCTTGCTCGAATTCGTCGAAATGTTCAAGGCGCCGATCAAGGTCCTGCACCCGCTGCTCACCGCGACTCAGGAAGGCAACTTCAAGGGCACGGAAGGCTTCGGCGCGATTCCGTTCGACGGCGTGATTCTGGCGCACTCGAACGAGTCCGAATGGAAGGCGTTCCGCAACAACCGCAACAACGAAGCACTGCTCGACCGGATCTTCGTCGTGAAGGTGCCGTACTGCCTGCGCTACAGCGAAGAGGTCAAGATCTATGAGAAGCTGCTGCGTAATTCGTCGCTGGCCAGTGCGGTATGCGCGCCGGGCACGCTCAAGATGATGGCGCAGATGTCGGTGCTCACGCGCTTGCAGGAGCCGGAGAATTCCAGCCTCTTTTCGAAGATGCAGGTGTACGACGGCGAGAATCTCAAGGACACCGATCCGAAGGCGAAGTCGTATCAGGAGTACCGCGACTTCGCGGGCGTGGATGAAGGGATGACCGGCGTGTCGACCCGCTTCGCGTTCAAGATCCTCTCGCGGGTGTTCAACTTCGATTCGACCGAAGTCGCGGCCAATCCGGTGCACCTGATGTACGTGCTCGAACAGCAGATCGAGCGCGAACAGTTCCCACCGGAAACCGAGCAGAAGTATCTGTCGTTTATCAAAGACGTGCTCGCCTCGCGCTATGCCGAGTTCATCGGCAAGGAGATTCAAACCGCGTATCTGGAGTCGTATTCCGAGTATGGCCAGAACATCTTCGATCGCTACGTGACGTACGCCGACTTCTGGATTCAGGATCAGGAATTCCGCGATCACGACACCGGCGAGAGCTTCGACCGCGCGGCGCTGAACGCCGAACTGGAGAAGATCGAGAAACCTGCGGGCATCAGCAACCCGAAGGACTTCCGCAACGAGATTGTCAACTTCGTGCTGCGTGCGCGTGCCGCGAATGCGGGGAAGAACCCCGCGTGGATCAGCTACGAGAAGCTGCGCGTCGTGATCGAAAAGAAGATGTTCTCGAACACGGAGGAATTGTTGCCGGTGATTTCGTTCAACGCCAAAGGCTCGGCCGAAGAGCAACGCAAGCACGAAGACTTCGTCAACCGGATGGTCACAAAGGGGTATACGCCGAAGCAGGTACGCTTGCTGTGTGACTGGTATCTGCGCGTGCGCAAGTCGTCATGATACGCACTGCGTGCCGCTCGCGCGGCCCGGCCGCGCGAGCACCTTGCGAGGCGCAAGCTGCATGGGATGGGCGTAAGCGCTAAAGCGCCAACGCCCATCGACACGCTCTGCATGGGATGGGCGTAAGCGCTAAA
>NZ_JAWRXB010000178.1:0-345 GCF_046535245.1 Paraburkholderia sp. SIMBA_030 | reverse complement strand
GCCGCTTTTCGGCGCGCAACCACATGAAGGCAGTGTTCAGTGCGATACGCGAAAGCCAGGTCGAGAGCGACGCCGCGCCGTCGAAAGCGGCAAGCTTTGAGAAGGCTTGGAGATAGGTGTCCTGCAGCGCTTCCTCAGCTTCCGCATTGCTGTGAAGAACCGCCCGGACAAGCCGGTAGAGCCGCTGATTGTGAAACCGGATGATCTCGCGGATCGCCTGCGCGTCGCCTGTGGACGCCCGTCGGACAAGTGTTACTTCGTCGGTGGCAAAGGATCGTCGCGGTGAATTCTCGAACGCCTGCATCTGGCTTCTCCTTGTGGAAGCTTATTTGATGCTGGGCCGCG
>NZ_JAWRXB010000177.1:0-346 GCF_046535245.1 Paraburkholderia sp. SIMBA_030 | reverse complement strand
CCAACGTTTCGCTTCCGGCCGATTTGCTCGAGCGCGCCCGGGAACTGAACGTCAACGTGTCGAGGGCAAGCGAACGCGGCTTGCGCGAAGCGGTTCAGGCTGCCGAGGCTAGCGTCTGGGCGGAAAAGAACGCAGACTTCATCGCGGAAATGAATGCGCGAATTGAGCGCGACGGCTTGCCCCTGGAAGAACATCGGATGTTTTGATGGCGCGATTTGATCTTTACAGCAACCCCTCGGCAAGATCCAGGGCCGCGTCGCCGTTTCTGCTCGACGTGCAAAGCGATCATCTCGGCAATCTCATATCGCGCGTCGTCATTCCGTTGACGCGCGTCGCCGGCAACTAC
>NZ_JAWRXB010000028.1:0-104470 GCF_046535245.1 Paraburkholderia sp. SIMBA_030 | reverse complement strand
GCCGCTGCCGCTGCCGCTGCCGCTGCCGCTGCCGCTGCCGCTGCCGCTGCCGCTGCCGCTGCCGCTGCCGCTGCCGCCGCCGCTGCCGCTGCCGCTGCCGCCGCCGCCGCCGCCGCCGCCGCCGCTGCCGCTGCCGCCGCCGCTGCCGCCGCCGCTGCCGCCGCCGCTGCCGCCGCCGCCGCCGCTGCCGCTGCCGCTGCCGCTGCCGCTGCCGCCGCCGCTGCCGCCGCCGCTTCCGCCGCCGCTTCCGCTTCCGCTGCCGCCGCCGCTTCCGCTTCCGCTGCCGCCGCCGCTGCTTCCGCCGCCGCTTCCGCTTCCGCCGCCGCCGCTTCCGCCGCCGCTGCTTCCACCGCCGCCGCCACTTCCACCGCCGCCACTTCCACCGCCACCGCTACTTCCGCCACCACCGCCTTTACCACTGCCACCGCCGCTTGCGCCGGAGTTTCCACTCCCCGAGGCCGCCGCGCCGCCAGCGCCATTGCCGCTCGCTCCCGCGCCACTGTTGCCCGAACTCGCCGCCCCGTTGCTGCCGCTTCCGCCGGCACGCTGCCCACACGCGGCGTTGTTCGGACCGGTGCAGTCGCGCGGCTGAAAGACAGTGGCCGCATCGTCCGCAGCGGCTATTTCACCGGGCGCTACGCCAGCGGCCACCTCGCCCGCCGCCGCCCCAGCGTCCTGCCCGAGTTGCGTCGCACCAGGCGCACCGCTGGCAGGCAGCGGCGCTTCGGCAAGCACGATCCACTTGGGGATCACGTCGGTAGAAGCCGGATACGCGGCCTCGGTTATCAGCAAAGCCACGCCGGCCACGATCACTGCACCCCGTACAACTCTCCACAGTAGTACTGATTGAATGATCTGGTTTTCATCACATCTCTCCCCGAGGGAACGCCGGCACCTCGCTGCTACCATCTCTCACGCTGATTCATCAGCGGCGTGCCTGTCTGGGCGCGAGCCTCGTCGCCTTCTTCGCGTTTGTTGTGCAGATGCCGGTACAACGCTCTCACTACTTCCCGGCTGTGTAGCCGGTGCGCTTATATGCGCTTCAGCAGTTTCGCGGCGATGCGCACAGGCGCGCCTCGCCGCGCAGATGAGCATGTGGCAGCCGCGCTCCCGATTCGTTGGTCTTCAGTGTCTGGACCCATACTTAGCGATATCCATGCCATTGCCCGCGGAGCCTTGCGGCATGTGGCACTGGACAGGGCAGTCCGATGCGCGCGAGGGAAAACCGCACGAAAACGTTTCGGCGATGAAACGAGCAATTAGAAAGGCGGCGCGTTATTCGTTGCGCTCGGCGTTTTCCGGCGCCTGGCCGGCGGCCTTGCCGTCGTCGAGGATGACCGATTGCAGCACGCGCAATTCATCGACGGGGATATGGCAGCGGATCCGATGAACGGCTGGCCGGCCAGCATCGTGGGAGTCGGCTTCGGCTTCGAGAAACGGCGGATCTTGCTGCTCGCAGATCGCGCCGAGCTTGCGCGGGCAACGCGTATGGAACACACAGCCGGACGGCGGCGATGCCGGGCTCGGCAGATCGCCCGACAAGCGTATGCGAGCTTTGCTGTCGTGGCCGTCGAGCATCGGTACCGACGATAAAAGCGCTTCGGTATAAGGATGATGCGGGCCGTCGAACACGGCGGCGGCAGGCCCGATTTCCAGCAGCCTGCCGAGATAAAGCACCGCGATGCGATCCGACAGATAGCGCACCACGTGCAGATCGTGCGAGATGAACACGTAGCTCACGCCGCGCTCGCGTTGCAGATCGGCGAGCAGGTTCAGAATCGCGGCTTGCACGGAGACATCGAGCGCGGAAGTCGGTTCGTCGCAGACCACCACGCGCGGTTCGCCGGCAAACGCACGCGCAATCGCCACACGCTGCTTGAGTCCGCCTGACAGTTGCCGCGTGCGCGAGCCGAGATAGCGTTCGGGCAAACGTACGGCGGCTGTCAACGTGGCGAGCCGCGCGTCGATAGCAGGGCCGCGCAACGCGGTGAGGCGCGAGAGCGCGCGGCCGATCAGCCGCTTCACCGAATGCGCGCGATTGAGCGCCGAGTCCGGATTCTGGAACACGATTTGGAGCGACTTGACCTGCTCATCGTTGCGGCGCGTGACGCGTGCGGCGAGTTGCGCGCCGTCGAGTTCGAGCACGCTGCCTGCATCCGGCGCGAGCAGGCCGAGCATCAGCTTGGCGAGCGTCGTCTTGCCGCTGCCCGATTCGCCGACAAGGCCGAGCGTCTCGCCGCTCGCGAGATCGATCGAGACCTCGTCGACGGCGCGCAGCGGTGCACCGGAAACGTGGAACGTCTTCGAGAGTTTATCCGCGCGGAGTACGAGACTCGGGCGCTCGCCTTCATGGGCCGCATGATGCTGCGGCGGTGCTTCCGGCGTCGCGCGCGGCAGTTCGATCGCGTGTTCGTGGTAATGGCAACGCGACATCTGATCGCCGTGCGCGGCGCTCACCCGATAGGGTGGCGGCGCTTCGCGGCGGCAACGGTCGTCGGCGAGGCGGCAACGGTCCGCGTAGATGCAGCCTTGGGTGACCGAGCCGGGCGAGGGCAGGTGGCCCGCGATCGTATCGAGCCGTTCGGTGTCCTTGCTGCGCCCGGCAGTGGGCAGGCAGCGCAGCAGTCCAACCGTATAAGGGTGGCGTGGCCGCGCGAACACATCCTTGGTCGCGCCTTCTTCAACCAGCTTGCCCGCATACAGCACGCCGACGCGCTCGCACATGCGCCCGATCACCGCGAGGTTGTGGCTGATAAACAGCACGGCGGTGCCGAGTTCCTCGCGCAGTTGCGCGACGAGGTCGAGCACTTCGGCTTCGACCGTGGCGTCGAGACCGGTGGTCGGTTCGTCGAGGATCAGCAGCGCCGGGTTCGACGCGAGCGCCATTGCGATCACCACGCGCTGCTGCATGCCGCCCGACAGTTGATGCGGATAACTGTCCATCACGCGCGCGGGCGCGGCGATGCGCACGCGCTGCAGTATCTCGAGCGTACGTTGCACGGCGTCCTCACGTGAAACGCCGGCGGCTTCGAATGCCTCGGTCACTTGCCGCGCGATCGTCAGCGACGGATTCAATGCACGGCCCGGATCCTGGTAGACGATCGAAATCGCGTTCGCGCGCATCGTGCGCAACGCATCGGCGTCGAGTTTCTGCACGTCCTGGCCGGCGATGACGATCTTGCCGGCCTTCACCTTGCCGTTGCGCGGCAAATAGCGCAGCGCCGCCATCGCCACCGTCGATTTGCCGCAACCGGATTCGCCGACGAGGCCATACGCTTCGCCACGCCGCACACGAAACGACACGTCTTGCAGCACTTCGCGATCGCGTCCGCGGATCCGGTACGTGACCGTCAGACCGACGACGGTTAGTGCATCCGTGCGATCGCTCTTCGAGACGTCGAAGGCAGGAAACGAAGCGGGCGGCGGGCCGTTCATCGGTCGAGGACTCCTTGCACGCTGTCGGCGATCAGATTGACGCCGACCACCAGCGTGGCGATCGCGCCGGCCGCGAACACGACCGTCCACCAGGCGCCGCCGGCCATTAGCGTGTACGACTCGGACAGCGCGAGCCCCCAGTCGGCGGAGGGCGGCTGAATGCCGAAGCCGAGAAACGACAGCGTGGCGACCGCGAAGATCGCGTAACCGAGGCGCACGGTCGCCTCGACGATGATCGGCGGCAGCACGTTCGGCAGGATCTCGGCGAACATGATGTACGGTGCCCGTTCGCCGCGCAGTTGCGCGGCGGCGACGTAGTCCAGATGCCGTTCGGCGAACACGGCCGCGCGTACCGTACGCGCGGTGATCGGCGTGAAGGTGATGCCGATTACGAGAATCACCGTGAAGTTCGACGCGCCGACCGCGGCCAGCGCGAGCAGCGCGACGATCACGAGCGGCAGCGCGAGCACGGCGTCGATCGCGCGGCCGATCACGTTATCGACCCAGCCATCGAAGTAGCCGACGATCAATCCCAATGCGGTGCCTGCCAGCGTGCCGAGCAAGGTTGCCAGCGGCGCAATCGTCAGAATGTCGCGCGCGCCGACGATTACCCGCGAGAACACGTCGCGGCCGAGCTGGTCGGTACCGAACCAGTGTGTGCGGTCGGGCGGCATCAGCGAGTTGAGCGGATCGGACGCATACGGATCGATCCGCACGATCCATTGCCCGGCGATCGCGCAGACGATCCACCACGCGACGATCAGCACACCGATCACGAACGTGGGCGAACGCAGCAGCACGCGCAACTGATCGAAACGCGGTTCATTAGCCTGATGTGGAGCAGGCGGCGCGGCCGGCGGAACGATCGTGCTCATTCGGCGCTCCTCACCCGCAGCCGCGGATTGAGCAGCACATGCAGCGCATCGGCAACGAGATTGGCGACGGTGTAGATCACGCCGACCGTCAGCACGCCTGCTTCGAGCATCGGAAAGTCTTTGGCCTTCGCGGCGTTGTAGATCAGCGAGCCGATGCCTTGATAGTGGAACAGCGTCTCGACGACCACGAGTCCGCCGATCATGTAGCCGAGCTGGGTGGCGGCGACGGTGATGGTCGGCAGCAGTGCATTGCGCAATACGTGCCGCCAGATCACGGTACGGCGCGGCAAGCCCTTGAGGATAGCGGTACGCGTGTAGTCGGCATCGAGTGCCTCGACGGTGCCCGCGCGCGCCATTCGTGCGATGTAGCCGAAGAACACCAGCACCAGCGGCAGCACCGGCAGAATCAGATACCGCAACTGTTCGAGCGCGCTCGCTTCGGGCGGATACGACGCTTCGATCGGCAGCCAGCGCAGCCACACGCCGAACACCAGAATCAGCACGATCGACGAGACGAATTCCGGCACCACGGTTGCCGACAAACCGGCGATGCTGATCGTGCGATCGAGCCAACGGCCCGCATGCATGGCCGACCACACGCCACCCGCAATGCCGAGCGGCACGACGACGATAAACGCGAGCAGACCGAGCTTCGCCGAATGCGCCAGCGCGCCGGCGATAAACGGTCCGACCGGCTCGCGATATGCATACGAGAGCCCCATGTTGCCGCGCACGAAATGCATGATCCACTCGATGTATTGCGTCAGCAGCGGCCGGTCCGCGCCGAGTTGATGATTGAGCGCGGCCACCGCGCGTGCATCGGCAAGCGGCCCCAGTACCGCGCGGCCGATATCGCCGGGCAGCAACTGGCCGCCCGCGAACACGATCACCGACAGCAGCCACAGCGTGATCAACGACAAGCCCGCGCGCGTCGCCAGAAAACGTGCGACGCGGCCCGCGTTGCCGCTTGAATTGCCACCTGAGGCGCGAGGCGCGGAAGGGGTCACCGTGGTCGACATCGTGATCTCCTGCCGAAGCGCAGTGCGCTCACGCGCTCAACACCGCGCGGTCGAAATAGAGTTGCGCGAGCGCGGTGAAGCGTACGCCGTTCACGCCCTTGCGCATCGCGATCAACTGATCGTAGAAGAACGGAATGATCACGGGTGTTTCGTCGAGCAGCAGCGTCTGGATCTGTCCGGAGAGTTTCTTCTGCGAGCCGAGGTCGACTGCCGCCACGAACTGCGCGACCAGTTGATCGTATTGCGGGTTCCTGAAGTGCGCGGCGTTCCACGTACCGTTGCTCGTGAGCGGCGCATTCAGAAACACGTTCGGCACGCCGCGATGACCGTAGTCGGTGATGCCGAGCGGCGAATCGAGCCAATCCGATTTGCCCGGCGTGCCCGCGCCGTAATACAGCGACTGGCTCTCGACCTTCAGGTTGATGCGCACGCCGATTGCCTTCGCCGCGTTCTGCACGACAACGGCAAGGTCGGGAATTTCCATATACTTTTCGGTCGTGAGCGTCACGTCGAAACCGTTCGGCACGCCCGCTTGCGCAAGCAACTGCCTGGCTTTCGCGATGTCGATCCTGCGTTGCGGAACGCCCGCATCCGAGGACGGAAACACCGGCGCAAACGGGCTGTCGTTGCCGAGTTGCGCACGGCCCTTGAACAGGCCGCGCACCAGCACGTCGCGATCGAGCGACAACGCCAGCGCCTGGCGCACGCGCTTGTCCTTGAACAGCGGATCGTCGTTGCGCATATGGATCTGCCGATGCGCGCTCGACTTCACGCCGACTGCCTTGAAGTCGGGATTGTTCAGGATGCCGGCGCCGCCCTGCACGGTGAAGGTACCCATTACGTCGGCCTGGTGGCCCTGCAGCGCGAGCATCTGGGCCTGTTCGTCGGCGTAGAACGAGAACTGTACGCGCTGCGGTAACGCTTTGTCGCCCCAGTAGCCGGGGTTGCGCACGAACGACGCGCCGACCTTCGCCTGATACTTTTCGAGCTTGAACGGACCGGTGCCGATAAAGCTCTTTTCATAGCCGCCCGCATAGTTCGCCGGCAGGATCACGGCGTTGTAATTGTCGGAGGAAACGTAATACGGGAAGTTGCCGTTCGGGGCGTCGAGATGGAACGCCACGGTCTGATCGTCGACCACTTTCGCGCCGCCTTTCGACAGCACGCCCTTGAGCACAGAGAGCGCCGCCGAACCGCTGGCCGGATCGGCGAGACGATCGAAGGTGGCGACCACGTCTTTCGCCGTGAACAGCTGGCCGTCGTGGAACTTGACGTTCGGGCGCAGCTTGAAGGTCCACACGTCGCCCTTGTCGTTCGGCTTCCACGACAGCGCCAGCGCGGGTTTCAGCATGAGGCGCTCGCCGTCGTCGTCGATCAGGAATTCGCCGGTCTGATTCAGGAGCGCGAGACTCGCTGCGTCGGTGACGGTCAGCGGATCGACCGCGCCGGCAGGCGTCAGATGGGCGACGCGGATCGTCGCGTTAGACGGGCTCTGGGCGCCTTGCGCACGCGCTTGCGGCGCGCTCAGGATGCCGCCGCCAGCCAGCGACAAACCGATCACGCTCGCGTAGCGCAGCAGGTCGCGGCGCGTGATGCGGCCCGCGAGGAATTCGTCGATGGCGTGGTTCCCGTAGGCGTCGGCGGTGCGGCGGGCTGCGTCGAGTTGGGGAAATCGGTCCGCGGGAGTCTTCATCGATGGAGTGTCCAGTCCGTTCTGCTGTCGGTTCTGAAGGGCCGCGCCGGATGCACGCGACAGGGCGATGTTATTGCTATGGCAAAAAGCGCTACGGCGAAAAGCGGTTTCAGTGTAAGCGATTGCCCGGGAGTTCGGAGCACCTGCGAGGGCGTCGGGTTCACGTTTGGCGGATAAAAGGGTCGGCGTGTGTCGTGGCGACAACGCTTGTCGGAACCGCCGTGCAGCGCGCCGCGCGCGACGCCTGACGCGGCTGATGCCGCAGCGCGGAAATCGCTGCTGCCGTGCCATCCTTACCGGCAGCCTGCCTGAGACAAGCTGGATTTACCGTGCCGCCGTGGCGGGCCGGCGCCAGCGATGGAACAGCACTGAGCCGATCCAGCACGCCATGAACGTCGCGACGATGCCGTAACCGAGCAGGCCGAAGCGCTCGTTGAGGCTTGCCGCCGCATCCCAGATGCCGCCGTTCAAGCCGAGTTTGTCCGACAGCAGGCCCAACGCTTCGACGCCGCCGATCACGATCGCCACCACCGCCGATACGAACGTGATGCTGGCGTTGTAATAGAGCTTGCGTTTCGGGTCGTCCATCGCCCAGCCGTATGCGTGGACCATCAGCACGTTGTCGGTCGAATCGACCAGCGTCATGCCGGCGGTGAAGAGCGCCGGAAACACGAGAATCGAATACAGCGGCAGACCTTTGCCCGCTTCGGCCGCGGCGATCGCCAGCAGGCCGATCTCGGTCGCGGTGTCGAAGCCGAGTCCGAACAGTACGCCGACCGGGTACATGTGCCAGCTCTTCGTCACGAGCCGGAACATCGGCCGCAATGCGCGCGACAGCAGACCGGCGGGCGCGAGGGTGTCCGTCGTTTCGGCAGTCGGTTCGCCGCCGCGTTGGACGTGACGGTAACGGCGCCAGACGTCGCGCAGAATCACGAGGTTCACGCATGCCAGCACCAGCAGAAAGACCGCCGATACGATTGTGCCGATGGCGCCGCCCACGGCCTTGAAGGTGTCGAAGCGGCCTTGCAGCGAATGCGCGGTCCACGCAATGCCGATCGTCGCCGCGATTACGATCGACGAATGACCCAGCGAGAACGACAGGCCGACGCCAAGCGGCCGTTTACCTGCTTGCATCAGCTTGCGCGTAACGGCATCGATCGCTGCGATGTGATCTGCATCGACCGCGTGACGCAGCCCGAATCCATACGCGAGCAGCGCGGTGCCGAGCAGCAGCGGATAGTGGCGAAATGCGATCAGCGCCCACGCCCACGCGCCGAGATTGGCGGCGATCAGGACGGCATACAGCGTGATGAGGCGAGGGCGTAGCGAAGCGGTCGGCGTCATGAGTCGCGTCGGGCGGAATTAATGATCGTGCGGATGCCTGTGAATCGGATCGACCCAGTAGACCGTTTCCGGCGCTTCGACCGCGTCGATGTTCAGATTCACCACCACCGCCTCGTTGTCGCTGCGCACCAGCACGCATTCGAGCGGATCGTCGGTGCTCGCGTTGATTTCCTGATGTGGCACGTAGGGCGGCACGAAAATGAAGTCGCCGGGGCCGGCCTCGGCGGTGAACTCGAGATGCTCGCCCCAGCGCATGCGTGCCTGGCCGCGCACTACGTAGATCACGCTTTCGAGCGCGCCGTGATGATGCGCGCCGGTCTTCGCATTCGGATGGATCGTCACGGTGCCGGCCCAAAGTTTTTGCGCGCCGACCCGCGCTGCGTTGATCGCGGCCGCGCGGTTCATACCCGGTGTCTGCGCGGTGTTGCTGTCGAGCTGGTCGCCTTTGATGACCTTGACGCCGTGTTCGCGCCAGTCGATGGGGGCCGACGCTTGCTCGTCACGGTAATGCGGGTGTTCGTGCTCCTGGCTCATAGTGTGTCTCCTCATGGGCGTGAATCCGGGCGATAAGCGCGGCGCCATTTGACATTTTTGCACGTTCAAAAACGCGTGTGTGACTTGCCGATGCGTGCGCCCGCGCTTCCGAACCAACCCGCGCATCTCGTTGCTTCTCTTGCCGCCACCCATTTTCAGGCAAATCACTCATATCCACGATCTTCACGCTGCGATAAAAAAAGCCCGTCCCACGAGGGACGGGCTTTTTAGTTCTGGCCTACGTTGCAGCACATGGCGCGTTGCAAGCTTCAGCGCTTATTTCTGCTTTGCGTTGATCACTGCTTCGGCCACGTTGTTCGGCGTTTCAGCGTAGTGCTTGAACTCCATCGTGTACGTCGCGCGGCCTTGAGTCGCTGAACGCAGCGACGTCGAGTAACCGAACATTTCTGCGAGCGGCACTTCGGCGCGCACCAGCTTGCCACCGCCGCCGGCGATGTCTTCCATCCCTTGCACGAGTCCACGACGGCTCGACAGGTCGCCCATCACGTTGCCCATGAAGTCTTCCGGCGTTTCCACTTCGACGGCCATCATCGGTTCGAGCAGCACGGGCTTGGCGCGGCGCATGGCTTCCTTGAACGCGATCGAGCCGGCCATGCGGAACGCGTTTTCGTTCGAGTCCACGTCGTGGTACGAACCGAAGGTCAGCGTGACCTTCACGTCGACCACCGGATAGCCTGCCAGAACACCGGCCTTCAGCGTCTCAACAATGCCCTTGTCGACCGCCGGGATGAACTCGCGCGGAATCACACCGCCCTTGATCGCGTCGACGAACTCATAGCCCTTGCCTTGCGGCGCCGGTTCGAGCGTGATCACCGCGTGGCCGTATTGGCCGCGGCCGCCCGACTGCTTGACGAACTTGCCCTCGACATCCTCGACCTTGTTGCGCACCGTTTCGCGGTACGCGACCTGCGGCTTGCCGACCGTCGCCTCGACGCCGAACTCGCGCTTCATCCGGTCGACCAGAATTTCCAGGTGCAGCTCGCCCATCCCGGAGATGATGGTCTGGCCGGATTCCTCATCCGTTTGCACGCGGAACGACGGGTCTTCCTGCGCCAGGCGATTGAGCGCAATGCCCATCTTTTCCTGGTCGACCTTGGTCTTCGGCTCGACTGCCTGCGAGATCACCGGCTCCGGGAAGATCATCTTTTCAAGGATGATCACGTGGTTCGGATCGCACAGCGTGTCGCCCGTGGTCGCTTCCTTCAGGCCGACTGCTGCGGCAATGTCGCCCGCGTAGACTTCCTTGATTTCCTTGCGCTCGTTCGCGTGCATCTGCAGGATCCGGCCAAGGCGTTCCTTCTTTTCCTTGATCGCGTTGTAGACGGTGTCGCCCGAATTCACCACGCCCGAATACACGCGGAAAAAGATCAACTGGCCGACGAACGGGTCGGTCATGATCTTGAAGGCAAGCGCCGAGAACGGATCGTCGTCTCTCGGATGACGTTCGATTTGCTTGTCGTGCTCGTCGTGACCGGTGATGGCGGGCACGTCGACGGGCGACGGCAGATAGTCGATCACCGCGTCGAGCATGGCTTGCACGCCCTTGTTCTTGAACGCGCTGCCGCACAGCATCGGCACGATCTCGTTGGCGATCGTGCGCACGCGGATACCGTGCTTGATTTCCTCTTCGGTCAGCGTTTCGCCGCCCAGGTATTTATCGAGCAACGCCTCGCTCGCTTCAGCGGCGGCCTCGACCATCTTGTCGTGCCATTCCTTGGCGGTGGCCGCGAGTTCTGCCGGGATATCCCTGTACTCGAACTTGATGCCCTGGTTTTCTTCGTCCCAGACGATCGCTTTCATCTTGACGAGATCGACCACGCCCTGGAAATGCTCTTCCGCGCCGATCGGAATCTGGATCGGCACGGCGACGCCCTTCAGACGATCGCCGATCTGCCTCTGCACGCGGAAAAAGTCCGCGCCGACGCGGTCCATCTTGTTGACGAATGCAATGCGCGGCACCTTGTACTTGTTCGCCTGGCGCCACACGGTTTCGGACTGCGGCTGCACGCCGCCGACCGAGTCGTACACCATGCAGGCGCCGTCGAGCACGCGCATCGAGCGCTCCACCTCGATCGTGAAGTCGACGTGGCCCGGGGTGTCGATGATGTTGATCCGGTGTTCCGGATAGTTGCCGGCCATGCCCTTCCAGAAGGCGGTCGTGGCCGCCGACGTGATGGTGATGCCGCGCTCCTGCTCCTGTTCCATCCAGTCCATCGTCGCCGCACCGTCGTGAACCTCGCCGATCTTGTGGGTCACGCCGGTGTAGAACAGGATGCGTTCAGTGGTGGTGGTTTTGCCGGCATCGATGTGAGCGCTAATGCCGATATTCCGGTAGCGCTCGATGGGAGTCTTGCGGGGCACGTGAATCTCCTTGGAATAGCGCGCCTGAAGGCGCTTGCCGGGCGGCAGTCCGTGCTGCCCGGGCAGTCTGGTTGCTGCGGTGTCGAGAATACTAGGATAGCGCGTCGGCCCGTCTTTTGCAGGAATCTTGCCAGCCCGAGCCGAGCGCCTGCCGACGGGGCTTCGGCGGCAGGAATGGCGTACGCCGGGCAAAATGAAAAAAAGCCGGCGCCCTGCAAAAGGCACCGGGCTTTTTTAAAGCTGTGGCGAACGAAGCGGCGAGCGCCGCCATGGTTGACGCAACTTATTGCGCGGCCGGCAGCCCCTGGATCTTCATCCCCGGTTTGATGCCCTTCGACGTGAACCATCCTTTGCTCATCTCCAACGCATACACGCCGTTGTTCTTCGGGCAGTGATTGTTGGTGGTCTCGGCCTGCATCTCGTCGATGTCGGTGACCGTGCCGTCGGCGCGCATGAATGCGATCGACAGCGGGATCAACGTGTTCTTCATCCAGAAGCAATGCACTGCGTTTTCATTGAAGACGAACAGCATGCCTTCGTTCGGTGCGAGGTTCGTGCGATACATCAAACCTTGCTCGCGGTCCGCGTCGTTGGCGGCGACGGCGGCGTCGATCACGAACATGCCCGCTGTCAGCTTGGCGCGCGGAAAATCGCCGGGCTGCTTCGTACCGGCCGGCATCTGCTGCGCATGGGCGGGAACAGCGCTAGTGGCGGCGA
Organism: Paraburkholderia sp. SIMBA_030; assembly: GCF_046535245.1. Classification (NCBI taxonomy): domain Bacteria; kingdom Pseudomonadati; phylum Pseudomonadota; class Betaproteobacteria; order Burkholderiales; family Burkholderiaceae; genus Paraburkholderia; species Paraburkholderia sp. SIMBA_030. The sequence goes on along the minus strand of NZ_JAWRXB010000028.1, from coordinate 92,471 downwards.
ACGACAGCGCCGCAAGCGGCAGTGCAACGGCAAACGCGAAACGCGCAATCAACGAGCGCATGGAAAATCGCACGGCATGACTCCTGGCTGGAAATTAACCCGCGAATGTTACGCGAGCGCGTCAAAAACAAAAAGGCAGATTGCCTTGCGGCGATCTGCCTTTCAACGCCGTAAGAACGGCAATGAAGCGAGTTCTTGACTGCGTTTTTTACAACAAACTTACTCCGAAGCGCCCGAAGCTGCAGCAGCTGCTGCCTTCTTGTGCGACTTCTTGTGAGCGTGGTGCTTGGTGCTCTTCTTTGCCGACGAAGCTGCTGCTGCCGGAGCTGCCATCGGAGCTGCCGAAGCTGCTGCCGGTGCCGAAGCTTGTGCGAATGCTGCCGTTGCGAAGAGACCAGCGACCAGAGCGGCGATCAGTTTGTTCATTTTGTGAATCCTCAGCTTTAGTTAATTAACCAAATGACCCGGTTATATGTAGAGTCATGTCGGTAAACGTGCCATCCACCTTTCGGTTGACAGCCGCATCGAACAAATTTTTCGACGCGTCTGCTTTAGCGCTCAGACTCCTTGTACTTCCCGCGAGAGCGGCGTGCACAAAGGCCCTTAAGGCTGAATGCCGGATAGCTTCGGGCGGCATCTGCGTCGAATAACGCGTGAGCTCGCGCACCGGTTGACGTATTTTTTCGCGAATGTTTATCGGGGACACGCGAATGGAAATGGATCGCCGGGCAGTGCGCGCGGCTGCTATTGTTTCACGCATGTTTCACAGCAGTTTCACGCGGAATTTTATTTGCGAATACAACGAGTTAGATTTTTCGATGTTGATGCAAAAATACACTAGGCGTGTATGCAAAGTGCTTTAAACGATGCCGTCCCACGGCGCCTTGAGCGGCAATTCGGCGCTCTCGCCAGGTTGCAGCCCGAGAGAAAAAATATCGAGCGCGCCCACGCCGACGCGCACGAGGCGCAGCGTCGGAAAACCCACCGCCGCGGTCATGCGGCGCACCTGGCGGTTCTTGCCTTCGGTGATCGACAACTCGATCCACGTGGTCGGAATCGCGGCGCGATAGCGGATCGGCGGGGTGCGTGCCCATAGTGCGTCAGTCGGTTCGACATATTCGGCGCGGCATGGCCGTGTGACGTAGTCGCCGAGATCGACGCCGCGCGCGAGCTTCTTCAGGGTGGTCTGATCGACCGCGCCTTCCACTTGCGCCCAATAACGTTTGACCAGTTTGTGGCGCGGCTCGGCGATACGCGCCTGGAGTGCGCCGTCGTCGGTGAGCAGCAGCAGCCCTTCGCTGTCCGAGTCGAGCCGGCCCGCCGGGTAGACGCCGGGCACCTTGATCCAGTCGGCCAGCGACGCGCGCGTTTCGTGCGGCGAAAACTGGCAGATGGTGCCGAACGGTTTGTTCAAAGCAAGAAGACGCATACGGGATCGGTGAAAGACACGGGTGCCGGCCAGGCGGGAGCGCTGTCCAGGCCTTGAGCGGCGCGGGTTCAATCGTAAATGGCGGAATAATAATGCATAGTAAGCGGCAGCAAGTCATTTATCTTATATAAGACCTAAGAGCAAGAAGCGCTTCAGCTTGCACGTAATGTAGGAAAACCCCAACCCGCGGCCGGGCTCGCTCCAGCATCGGCGTGGGCTAGAATAGCGGCCTGGCCGTCTGCGGGCGTCCAGCATGCGCGTAGCGAGGAGCGCCCGGTTTCGCAGTCTCCCATCAGCTTTCAGCACAGCCTTCACTGGAGTCCGATCATGCCGTATCAGCACATCAAGGTTCCGACCGGTGGTGACAAGATCACTGTCAACGCAGATTTCTCGCTCAACGTTTCCGACCAGCCGATCATTCCGTTTATCGAAGGCGACGGCACAGGCGCCGACATCACCCCGGTGATGCTCAAGGTGGTGGATGCGGCAGTCGAAAAAGCGTATGCAGGCAAGAAGAAGATCCACTGGATGGAAATCTACGCCGGCGAGAAGGCAACCAAGGTGTACGGCCCGGACGTGTGGCTGCCGGAAGAATCGATGCAGGTGCTGAAGGAATACGTCGTGTCGATCAAAGGTCCGCTCACCACGCCGGTGGGCGGCGGCATCCGTTCGCTGAACGTCGCGCTGCGTCAGGAACTGGATCTGTATGTCTGTTTGCGCCCGGTGCAGTACTTCAAGGGCGTGCCTTCGCCGGTGCGTGAACCGGAAAAGACCAACATGGTGATCTTCCGCGAGAACTCGGAAGACATCTACGCCGGTATCGAATGGGCGGCGGAATCGGAACAGGCCAGGAAGGTCATCAAGTTCCTGCGCGAAGAAATGGGCGTGAAGAAGATCCGCTTCCCGGAAACGTCGGGCATCGGTATCAAGCCGGTGTCGCGCGAGGGCACGGAGCGTCTGGTGCGCAAAGCGATCCAGTATGCGATCGACAACGAGCGCCGCTCGGTCACGCTGGTGCACAAGGGCAACATCATGAAGTTCACGGAAGGTGCATTTCGCGACTACGGTTATGCGCTGGCGCAGAAGGAATTCGCCGCGGAGTTGATCGACGGCGGCCCGTGGATGAAGATCAAGAACCCGAAAACGGGTGGCGACATCGTGGTGAAAGACGTGATCGCCGATGCGTTCCTCCAGCAGATCCTGCTGCGTCCGGCGGAATACGATGTGATCGCCACGCTGAACCTGAACGGCGACTACGTTTCGGACGCGCTGGCGGCGCAAGTCGGCGGTATCGGTATCGCGCCGGGCGCGAACATGTCGGATTCGGTCGCGATGTTCGAAGCCACGCACGGTACGGCGCCGAAATATGCGGGCAAAGACTACGTGAATCCGGGTTCGGAAATTCTCTCGGCAGAAATGATGCTGCGCCACCTTGGCTGGACTGAAGCGGCGGACCTCATTATCAAGTCGATGGAGAAGTCGATCCTGCAAAAGCGGGTCACGTATGACTTCGCGCGTCTGATGGAAGGCGCGACGCAAGTATCGTGCTCGGGTTTTGGGCAGGTGATGATCGAGAATATGTAAGTACGTCCAGCGTGTTCCGGAGAAATCCGGCAAACCCCGATGCACACTATGTGCCGTCGGGGTTTTTTGTTTTTTAACGTCCGACAAAATGGAGGGGGATCCAGGTCTTAGGGAGGGAAAACGGCGGGGAACCAGGCAACTTTTCCCCTCCATCCCCTCCATTTGGAGGGGAGCAAAAATGAGCCGTAGCCGACACTTCAACTACACGCTGACGCCTACGCGTCTGAACAATGCCAAGTCCAAGGAGCGTGCGTACAAGCTCGCGGATGGCGGCGGCCTGTTCGTGCTGATCCAGTCAGGCGGGTCTAAGACGTAGGCCTTCCAATACCGGCTGGACGGCAAGCGTCGGGAGGTGATTATTGGCCGCTATCCGGAAATCGGCGTTGCTGACGCCCGCGATCGGCACGCCGAATACCGGGCGATGGTGGAGCAGGGCGCGCACCCGTCCACCACGGCGGCGGTCAAGCTGCTGCAGCTTTTGTATCCATGGGATCGCATGCAGGGTGTTGCTTTGGACTTCGAAGAAGAAATCGTAAAACGCATCAAGCAAATTGATGATGAGGCGGTGCTCATATTCGACACTGTCCAGCACAGCCGCTTGGATGGCTTCACGTCTGCACACGTCGGCAAAAGCGGGATGTCCCATTTTGAAACAGGCCCGGCGGTCTGCGTTTAACCATACGTCCGATTTTGCGACAGCACGGGCCGTTCACGACCGGCGTCATGTTCTGTGCATATCAGTCGCGCCTTGCCCATCAAGTAGACCGCGCCCACGCCTGGCGATTTCAGGATCATTGGCACAGAGCTTGCACAGAAAGCGATAGAAAAAGTCGCAAGCGTGCCGGGCGGGTCTTGCAGTGGCCGACCACATGCTCGAACTCGAAACACAACATGATTGATGGAGACGAAACGTGAAAGCTGCAGTGCTGCACCAGTACGACGAATCATTGACCCGCGACGAGTTCGTGCGCTACGAGGAGATCGCGGATCCGAAAATCGAACACCCCACCGAGGTGATCGTCCGTATCGGAGGCGCCGGTGTCTGTCGCACCGATCTTCACGTCGTTGAAGGCATATGGCGCAGCAAGGTCGACGTGGCTTTGCCCTACATCATGGGCCACGAGAATGCCGGTTGGGTCGAGGCGGTCGGACGCGGCGTCGAAAGCGTAAAGGTTGGCGATCCGGTGATCTGTCATCCGCTGGTGACGAGCGGCCATTGTCTTGCATGCCGTCGCGGCGACGATATGCATGCGACCGACAGCCGGTTTCCTGGTATCAACGCGAATGGCGGCTATGCCGAGTATCTGCTGACCGGCGAACGCTCGCTGATTCAGTTGCCGAAGTCGCTCGCGCCCAAGGACGTCGCACCTTATACCGACGCCGGACTCACTGCTTATCGCGCTGCAAAAAAAGCGTCGCGCCACCTGCTTCCCGGCCAGTTCGCGGTCGTGATCGGCGCCGGCGGCCTGGGTCACATCGGCATCCAGGTATTGAACGCACTGTGTGCGGCGGAAATCATCGTGGTCGATCGGTCCGAGACCGCGCTGCACCTTGCGAAGGAATGCGGCGCGCACCATACCGTCAAGGCCGATGGAAACGAAGTCGAGAGCGTGCTTGAGTTGACTGGTGGCAACGGCGCAGAGGCAGTCATCGATTTTGTCGGCGAAGGCGAAGCGATCGCCAAGGGACTCGCCATGACGCGCAACGCCGGTTTCTATTACATCGTCGGCTATGGCGGGAAGATCGAGTTGCCGACCATCGACATGATCACCAGCGAGAAAACGATTGTCGGCAATCTGGTGGGCACCTATCCCGAGCTGGTCGAATTGATGGCTCTGGCCGACCGTGGACTGGTTCATCTGGCGACCCGGGAATACCGCTTGAGCGAGGCGAACCAGGCGCTCAAGGACCTGCACCACGGCAAGGTCAAGGGCCGTGCGGTACTGATTCCGTAGCGGATCGGCCTGGAGGGAGAACACCGTGGCGCAGCAAGACGTAATGCCGCTCTTTGAGCGCATGCGACTGGTCATCGCACTGACTGAGGTCAACTCCCACCACTTGCGCGGCGAGAGCCGGCGCGCGGGCGCGGAGATCGAGTTGGCGTGCGCGCTGGCAAGTGAGATGCGCGACGGCGTCTCGCCTGATGGGACGCACAACATCGCGCAATTGCGCGAACGGCTGAGCGACGCCGAACGCGCGTTGCAAGCGATCGAATCCGAGCGCGTCCGGCTCGAAGACGAGTTGGTCAATCTCGACGCGACGCTTCCGGGCGCGAAGCAGGGGGGCTGACAATGAATCGAATCCCGGTCACTGTTCTCACGGGCTTTCTCGGCGCGGGTAAGACCACGCTGCTCAATCGCATTCTGCGTGAGCCGCATGGCCGGCGCTACGCGGTGATCGTCAATGAATTCGGCGCGATCGGTATCGACGGCGATCTTGTCGTGGGCGCTGAAGACGAGGTCGTCGAACTGAATAACGGCTGTATTTGCTGCAAGGTGCGGGGCGACCTGATTCGCGTGGTGTCGGGGCTCGTCAGACGCAAGGGCGGTTTCGATGGAATCCTGATCGAAACATCCGGCTTGGCGGACCCCGCGCCCGTGGTGCAGACATTCTTTATCGACGATCTCATCCGGCAGCACACGCGCCTCGACAGCGTGATCTGCGTCGCCGATGCCTGCCACCTGCAAGCGCGCCTGTCCGACAGTCGCGAAGCTGCGGAGCAAATCGCACAAGCTGACATCGTGCTGCTCAACAAGACCGACCTGGTCGACATGGCTGGGCTCGCGGCGGTACAGGACGAAATCCGGCGCATCAACCCGACCGCGGAACTGCTGCCTGGTGTCAGATGTGTGGTGCCACTCGCTACGCTACTCGATCGTGGTGCGTTCGATCTCAAGCGTATGCATCTCGCCGCGTCGCAAGGCGAGGGCAGCGAGTTGCCGCGTGGCGAGCGCAGCTATCGCTATGTTCCCGTGGCTTCCCGCGTTGATTCTCTCGCCACCACCCATCCCGGACAGCACAGTCACGACATAGACAGCGTGTCGCTGCGCGTCGACAAGCCCCTCGAGCGCACCCGCTTCCTCTCGTGGCTGCAGCAACTGGTGGTCGAGCAAGGCCAGGATCTGCTGCGGGCGAAAGGCATCGTCGACTTGGCCGGATCGGAGCGCCGCTTCGTATTCCAGGGCGTGCACATGACGATGGACACGGACTTCGACCGGCCTTGGCGAGTGGACGAGCATCGCGACAGCCGGCTGGTGTTCATCGGGCGCAATCTCGATCGGCGCGGCTTGCGCGAAAGCATCAGATGCTGTGAGATCGACTCATGAATGCGCCCCCGCCCCTGATCGAATTGCTCGGCGCGCGTTGGGTGGCGGAGGCGCCCGTGGTCGCGGCTGTCTGGGACGCCACTGGGCTATACGCCGGCTTCGCGCTGGGCGACGGCACGCTGGCGCTCGCGAGCGGCACATGGGAAGGCGGGCCACGGTTCACGCCGCGCGAGAGCGGCGGTGTCGAGTTCGTGCAGGCGCAAGCGCCGCCCACGCCACTGGCCCGCTTTAGCGTCCACGAGAGCACCTGCCTTGGGCTTGCCGCCGACCCTGCAGGAGGATTTCTCAGCGGCGGAGACGACGGCCGCCTCGTCCATCTGAACGTCGATGGCGCCAGCGAAGTCCTGGTGGACCTGGCCGGCGAGTGGATCGACCTCGTAGCCGCGAGTCCGGCGGGTGGACATGCTTATGCAACTAGTCGTCGGGTCCACTTGCTGGGGGCGAAGCCCGACAGTCTGACGCTGCCTGGTTCGGCGACTGCCCTCGCTTTCGACCCTGCCGGCACCCAGTTGGCGATCTCGCATCAGGGCGGAGTCACGCTATGGTCCGCTGACACGCATGAACAACGCTGTCTGGCGTGGCCCGGCTATCACCGCATCGTTGCGTGGAGCCCTGATGGCCGCTATCTGGTGAGCGGCATGGAAGAAAACGCGCTGCACGGCTGGCGGCTCTCCGACGGCGCCGACATCGAAATGGGGGGGTACCCCGGCCAACCTCGATCGCTATCTTTTTCTTCGGACGGCCGGTTTCTTGCGACGAGCGGTGGTCTGCGCCCCGTCTGCTGGCGGTTCGATCCGCCCGGCGGCGATGACCAGCCGCACGAATGCGGCCTGGCCAGCAAGACACCGGTCAGTCAGGTGGCCTGCCATCCCACTCATCCGCTGATTGCGGTGGGTTACTACAGCGGCGCGGTGCTGCTGTGCCAGCCAGGCAGCGGGGAGGTCCTGCTCATCAAACATTCCGGTAGCAGTCCGGTCAGCGCCATTGCATGGTCTCCTGACGGCGCCCGACTCGCGTTGGGCACGGAGGCCGGCGAGCTTGCTCTGGTGTTTTTGCCGGACTTGTTGTTCCGATTCAAACGTCCGGGATGAGCGCGCAACGAGATTCATCACATGCGAGGAAGGAGACAGCTATGAATGAGCAATACCCGTCCAAGGATCAGTTCTTCGAGCGGTTGGGCTCGCTCGCCGATGCGATGATCGCAGCTTACGGCAAAGATTTCGCGATGGGTGCGATGATTCTCGCCGCGCGCTTTATCGCCGAGGGCAAGCCGCCAGGTGACAACTTTCCCAGCGTGATTCATAAGGCAGAGAGTCGCGGTGGCATCGTCCTGTAGTAGAGGTCCGAATCTGAAGTTTTCGTGGCGCTTCTGACCGTCATTCACGAGGGCTGTCTTCCCGTCCTGCAAGAGGATGCGCCCGTGTGCGAGTGGTTTGCGCAGAATGCTGGCTGGCCATTGCGTCGACCTACGGCACTCGCGCATGGGGTACCCGGCGCAATTTTCCATCCCCTGTCGAAATAGATAATTCGGTGTGCTGAGCGGGTGCCAGGCACCACATCGGGCCATCCCGCGTGCGCGACGATCGAATCCTGCCTGAACGGCCCGGCGGATCGAAGCGTCCCAATATCGGACAGGTGCGGTCGAACGTGAATGTCGCATAACAAAACAGAACACCCATGCTGACGTTTCCAAAAAGGCCTGTTTGCACTACTTAGCCTTGTCAATCCTGAACCAACGTTGCTTGGCACGCTTATCGCTCTATTGGGTCAAGTCACAAGGAAAGCGTTGCAGTCCCGAAGCGCAAAACGAAAATGGCAGGAGACACGCTCATGAAGAGCGGATCTGGGCATACGTCCTTCAGCATTTCTCCCGCCAATTTTCGCTAGCGAGCGTGACTACGCCTGCGTTGTTGACTCTGGCCGCGGCACTAGCCAGCCCTGCCCCGAAGCGTTGCCGTACGACGGTTATCGCGAAATGGAACAAGGAGAGCTCAATGTCTGATGGATTAACGCTAAACAAGATCACCTCCCAGCGAGGGATCAGTATCGGTGAAGCGGCCCGCCGCGTCGCCGATCTCGGCTGGACACCCAGTTACGTCCAGGAAGCGATGACCTTCCCGACCGACTACAAGATCAGCAAGGCGCCGCGCGACCCGATGAAGCAGGTGCTGCGCTCGTATTTTCCGATGCAGGAGGAAAAGGACAACCGCGTCTACGGCGCGCTCGATGCAGCGTTGCGCGGCGATATGTTCCGCAATGTCGAGCCGCGCTGGGTCGAGTGGATGAAGCTGTTCCTCGCGATCATTCCGTTCCCGGAAATCTCGGCGGCACGCTCGATGGCGATGCTCGGACGGCTCGCGCCCGGCGAAGAGCTGCGAACCGGCTTCACGATGCAGATGGTCGACGAGTTCCGGCACTCGACGATCCAGATGAATCTGAAGAAGTGGTACATGGAAAATTATATCGACCCAGCCGGGTTCGATATTACCGAGGCGGCATTCGGCAAATGCTACGCAACTACCATCGGCCGCCAGTTCGCCGAAGGGTTCCTCACCGGCGACGCGGTTACCGCGGCCAACGTGTTTCTGCAGGTGGTCGCCGAAACGGCATTCACCAATACGCTGTTTGTCGCCATGCCGTCGGAAGCCGCACGCAACGGCGATTATGCATTGCCGACGGTGTTTCTATCGGTGCAGTCCGACGAAAGCCGGCACATCGGCAATGGCCATTCGCTGGTGATGTCAATCATCAACGACCCGGACAACCACCTGCTGCTCGAACGCGACCTGCGCTACGCCTTCTGGCAAAACCACGCGATTGTCGATGCGGCAATCGGCACCTTCATTGAATACGGTACCGCGGATCGCGACAAGAACAAGGAATCGTATGCCGAGTTGTGGCACCGGTGGATCTACGAGGATTACTACCGTACCTACATGCTGCCGCTGGAAAAGTACGGCATCAAGATCCATCACGACGATGTAGCGGCCGCCTGGGATCGCATCGTCAAACAGAACTATGTCCATAAGGTCGCGCAGTTCTTTGCCGTGGGCTGGCCGGTCAACTTCTGGCGCATCGAAGCGCAAACCGAAAAAGACTTCGAGTGGTTCGAGCACAAGTACCCTGGCTGGTACGCCGAATTCGGCGATTTCTGGAAGTGGTATGCGAAGAAGAGCGTGCCTGGCGAAACCAACATGCTGTTCGACCAGGAGAGCGGTTACGTGTACCCGCACCGTTGCTGGAGCTGTCTGGTGCCGTGCCTGATCCGTGAAGATTTCGTGGTCGACGAGGTCGACGGTCAGCTCTACACCTACTGCTCGGAATTGTGCCGCTGGACTCACAAGGTGGCGTTCGCCTCCGAATACGAAGGGCGGCCGACGCCGGCAATGGGACGCTTCAGCGGACGCCGCGAATGGGAGGAGTGCTACCACGGCTGGGATCTGGCCGATTGCATCAAGGATCTCGGTTTCGTGCGCAGTGACGGCAAGACGCTGGTGCCGCAGCCGCATCTGCGATTCGACGACAGGAACATGTGGACGCTCGATGATGTTCGCGGGCACACCATCCAGAGCCCGATCGTTCTGCTGCGCGACATGACACCGGAACAGCGCGAGAAGCACATTGCCGAGTATCGCGCCGGTTTCAGGATCAATCCGGTGAACTGACGAGGCAATGTCGTCCGGAGGCAGCGGTGCGGCTACCCCGGACGAACGAGGAGCGCGAGATGAGCGACATAAGTGACACGCAAGAGAGGAGGACCGACATGCCGGACGCAGACGCGGACAAGGTACTTCATACGGTGCGATTCGAGCCGGTCGGCGTGGAGATGACGGTTGAGGAAGGCGAGACCGTGCTCGACGCGGCTTTTCGCCAGGGTATCTCGGTGATGCATGGGTGCAAGGAGGGGCAGTGCAGCAGTTGCAAGTCCTTGCTGATCGAAGGCGATGTCGAAATGAAGAAGTACTCGACCTTCGCATTGCCTGACTACGAGCGGGAGACCAATCACATACTGTTGTGCCGGACGCTCGCCTTCAGCGATCTGACGGTCGAACTGCTGAACTACGACGAAGACCTCATGCGCCGCTCGATAGCGGTCTGCGAATACGACGCGACGCTGACGAAAATCACCGCGTTGACGCATGACATCAGGCTGCTGGAAGTGGAGTTGTCGCGGCCGCTGCGCTTCTGGGCGGGTCAGTATGTGGACCTGACGATTCCAGGCCTCGGCATTACGCGATCGTTCTCGATGGCGAGCACGCCAAACGGTCAGAGGAAGCTCGAATTCATCATCAAGAAGTATCCCAACGGCGCGTTCTCGTCGCAACTGGACGGAGGCCTGAAGCCTGGCGACAGGCTGGTGGCGAAGGGACCGTACGGAACGTGTTTCAGGCGCGAGGACCAGCCGGGGCCGCTGGTGCTGGTGGGAGGAGGGTCGGGGATGTCGCCGCTGTGGTCGATCCTCAACGATCACGTTCAAAGCGGCGAGCAACGGCCGATCCGTTTCTTCTACGGTGCTCGCAGCCGTCGCGATCTGTTCTATCTCGACGATTTCGCGGAACTGGAGGATCGATTGACTGATTTCCGCTTCATTCCGGCACTTTCGAACGCCGAACCGGGTGACGACTGGACCGGCGAGACCGGCTTCATTCACGAAGTGCTTGGCCGCACATTACGTGAGGAATCGCTGGACGGTGAGATCGATGCGTACACATGCGGTCCGACGCCGATGATCGACGCGGTGATGCCGGTCCTGCAGATGGCGGGTGTCGCGCCCGAGCGGCTCTATTTCGACAAATTTACCCAGGCGATTCGCTGACGGAAGCCAAGGCATCGCGCCAGATCGAAAGTCCGATAAACGAAAGAGGAAGGAGGAGCAACATGAGCACGACGCTACAGGAAGTAGCACCGCTGAAGTCAGGCGCGGCCGGCGCGGCCCGGTTTGCGGGCTCGGAGAGCCGCAAGTACAACTACTTCGAGCCCAAGGGACGCAAGGCGACCCACTACGAGGACATGACCGTCGATGTCCAGCCAGACCCGAAGCGTTATCTGCTTCAGGACTGGATCCTCGCATTCGCAGACGGTACGCCGACCTATTCGGAAACGTGGACGGCAGTCAAAAGCACCGACTGGCATAAATTCCGTGCCGTCGACGAGGAGTGGGAACGCACGCACTATCAGCGTCAGTCGACGATCGTCGGCATGATCACCGGCGCCGTTAACAACGCGCGGCGCTCGGGCGCGGTGAAGCGCTTCGACAAGACCTGGATCAAGGTGCTGGAGCAGCATCTCGGCGCGTACAAGCATGCGGAGTTCGGTCTCGGTACCGCGACCATGCACGCGCAGCGCTACGGCTACACGCAGATGATCAATAGCGCGATCCTGACCAACGCCTCCTACAAGCTGCGCTTCGCTCAGGACTTGACGCTATACCTGGGTGAGATCGCGCTGGACCTGTCGAATATGGATCTTGACGCCGGCAAGGAGCATTGGCTGAACGATCCCATCTGGCAGGAAACACGCCGGGCGGTCGAAGCTATCGGCGGCGCAACCGACTTCCTCGAAAAGTACTTTGCGGTGAATGTCGTGTTCGAGCCGATGGTTGCGGATCTGTTCCGCAGCGGTTTCATCATGCAGGTTGCCGCTTCGCAGAACGACTTCGTGACTCCCACGGTGGTTTCCGCCGCGGAAGGGGACTACGAACGCAATCTGGCCAATGCCGTTGAACTGTTTCACATGCTGGCCAACGACGCCAGGCACGGCGAGGCCAATCGAAAACTGTTCGGCGAGTGGCTGGAGAAGCACGGTGCGCTTGCCGCTTCCGCGGCGAAGCACCTGCAGCCGATCTGGTCGATTCCGCATGTCAAGACGGCGCAGTTCAATGACTGCCTGAACAGTTCGATAGAGCGGGCGGAGATGATTGCCAGAGAGATTGGCGTTCACTTTCCGTTGGCACTCCAGGCCTGACGGGTTCCTTGCCCAGTTGATCTAACCGCGCGACCTAACCGCGAAGAGGAGTACGCAATGTCAGTGCATAGCGACAATATTTTCAAGTCGATGAAAGACGTTCGCTTCGAACAGACCATTTCCCACCAGTGCGGCGTCACGATGAACGACAGCGTCGAGGCCCGCGCGATCGCCGAATTGATGGCCCACAAGCCCGGGATCACGGTGACCTATCTGCCGGCCATGATCCGCATCGATGGGCAGGGCAAGATCGAATTCAAAATGGGCGAGATCAGCGAAGCGCTGGGCCGGGAGATGACCCCGCATCTGTTCGAGATATCCACATCGACCCATTACGGGCGCATGGTGATGGTCGATGACGAGACCGTCGTGCTGTTCGGCAATATGGACGACGCGATGGCTTACGAGTGAGCGTGCGGCCGGGTACCCAACCAGGCGACCGGCTGCCCTGACGGGCGGCGGGCCGCTCGTACAACCACGGAGACAATGTCATGTATCGAACCACGGACGGTGAAGACATCTTCATCATCGACGGACACGTCCATCTATGGGACGGGAGCAAGGCCAACTTGAAGAACGTGCATGGCCAGCAGTTCATCGATTGCTTTTACGCCTATCACTCGAACCTGAGTCCCAAGGAGTATTTGTGGCCGAAGGAGAAGTTCGACAACTACGGCCCGGAAGTCATGTATGACGACCTGTTCGTCAAAGGTTACGACGACATGGCGATCTGCCAGCCGACTTACCTGACGGACTTTTACAAGAACGGATTCAACACGACAGAGAAAAACTACGAGCTGAAGAAAAAGCATCCGAACCGTTTTATCATCAATGGGGCGTTCGATCCGCGCGACGGTGAGGCTGGACTCGACTACCTGGACGAGCTGTCCGAGACGTATGGAATCAAGGGCGTCAAGCTCTATACGGCAGAATGGCGCGGCGACAGCAAGGGTTACAAGCTGTCGGATCCCGGCGTTCAGCGCTACCTCGAACGCTGCGAGAAGCTGGGCATCAAGAACATCCACGTCCACAAGGGCCCGACGATCCTGCCGCTGAACCGCGACGCTTTTGACGTTGCCGATATCGACGACGCGGCGACCAGCTTCCAGAACCTGAACTTCATCGTCGAGCACTGCGGCCTGCCGCGTCTGGACGACTTTTGCTGGATCGCGACCCAGGAGACTAACGTCTACGGCGGTCTTGCGGTGGTGCTCCCGTTCATTCACTCGCGTCCGGAGTACTTCGCGCATGTGATCTCGGAGCTGCTGTTCTGGATCGGCGAAGACAAGATCCTCTACGGCAGCGACTACGGCATCTGGTCGCCCAAGTGGCTGATCGAGAAGTTCATGGCCTTCGAATTGCCGGAGTCGGTCAGCAAGGAAACCGGCGTGCAACTATCGCTGACGGCGAAGAAGAAGATTCTCGGGCTCAACGCGGCGCGGCTATACGGCATCGACGTCGAGGCGCAGAAGAAGTTGCTGGAAGACGTCCCGCAGCCGGCTGCGGTAGGGGCATGAATACCATGGCCGCAAAGACCGCCGTCGACCGTCAGACTGCCGAGGTGTGGGCTCAGCTCGCGTCGGTCACCGATCCCGAACTCGACGAATCGGTGACCGAGCTGGGCTTCATCACGCACGTGGACGTGGATGCAGAAGGGCGCGTTCAGATCGGCTTCCGGTTGCCGACTTTCTGGTGTGCCGCCAACTTCGCATTCCTGATGGCCGACGACATGCGCATTGCCGTAGCAGGCTTGCCGTGGGTGACCAAGGTGACGATCGGACTCGGCGAACATATGTATGCCGACGAGATCAACCGCGGCGTGGCGGCCGGGCGGTCATTCCAGGACACCTTTGGCGCTGAGGCCAGCGGCGAACTCGAGGACATCCGCCGGACCTTCATGATTAAGGCTCTTCAGCGGCGACAGGAAGCGCTCCTTACGTCTCTGCTCGATCATGGCCTTGAACCTGCGCTGCTGGTGCGCATGAGCGTGGCGGAACTCGTCGGCTTGCCGGACGATTCCGCAAGCCGGCGGCTCGTGGAACGCTACCTGGCGCGGCGCTTTGTCGTCGGAGGCTGTGCCAATGATGCGGCCCAGACCAACGAAGCAGCTTTCGTTGACAGTGAAGGTGCCTTGCTCGATGCGCACGGGCTGGGCGCCTATCTGCGTGCCTTGCGGCGGGTCGGCGTCAATGCGGAATTCAACGGTGCATTGTGCCGCGGCTTGCTTGCGGCGCGGTACGGCGACGCGGACGCAGCCGTGGCGCAGGTTGAGATCAAGCCCGTGCACTTCGTTCCGGTCAGCGACTGGAAGAGGGGCGTCAGGCTCGCGCAATCCGGCAACACGGCGGAATCGGTTTGAAATGTAGCTATCCAGAATATTCCAACAGGAGGAGATGAATCATGCCGAATATCATGCTGCATGACGACGAGGCTCGCATGGCTCTTGGCCGCGGTGTCGCCAAACTGGCCAAAGCGGTGCGAGGCACGCTCGGCCCTCGCGGAATGAACGCGATCATCGACCGGCCGATCGGCACGCCGATCATCTCTCGAGACGGCGTTAGCATCGCCAACGAGATCGAGCTGGAAGATCCGTTCGAAAACATCGGTGCGCAGGTGGTGCGCGAAGTGTCGAAGCAGACCAATGAAGTCGCCGGCGACGGCACCACCACGGCCACCGTGCTGGCCGACGCATTGGTCCAGGACGGCCTCGCCAGTCTCGCGGAGGGCGCCAACCCCGTTGAACTGGTTCAGGGGTTGGAGATCGCTGTAGAAGAAGTGATCACAGCGCTCAGGCGCATCGCGACGCCGCTGCGCGGGAGCGAGGAGGTGCGCGCCGTCGCCGTGGTCGCCGCCAATGACGAAGTCACCGGCGCGATGGTGGCCGAAGCGCTCGAACGGGTGGGTCCGGATGGCATTGTCGACGTCGAATACGGCACGACGGTCGAAACCCGTCTCGAAGTGGTCGATGGGATGGCGTTCGATCGCGGCTACCTCTCTCACCACATGGTCACGGATATCGAGAGAATGCAGGTGGTGCTCGACAACCCGCTCATTCTGATGACCGATCAGCGGCTGCAGTCGCCGGAAGAGGTGGCGGCGCTTCAGGCGCTCGCGGCTCACAGCAAACGCCCGCTGCTGATCATCGCGGAGGAGGTTGCCCCCGCCTGTGTCATGACCCTGCTTGCGTGGCGGGACAGCGGCGGGGTGCCAGTGGCGGCGATTCATCCGCCGGAGTACGGGCATTGGCGCAAGGCCATGCTCGAGGATATCGCCATCGTCACAGGCGGCCGGGTGATCGCCCGCGATCTGGGCGGCAAGCTCGACGCCACGGAGCTACGCGATCTTGGCAGCGCGCGGCAGGTGCGCATCTCGTCGAACCAGACCATCATTACCGCTGGCGGCGGCGATCCGGCTGCCGTTGCCGCGCGCCGTCAGCAGGTCGCGCGTCAGTATGAGATGGCCCCGGAGAACGTCGAACGGGACAAATTTCAGGTGCGTCTCGCCAAGCTATCCGGCGGCACCGCGATGATCCTCGCCGGCGGCGCGACGCCAGTCGAACAGAAGCGCCGGCTTCATCTGATCGAGGATGCAATCAATGCGGCGCGCGCGGCGATTGCCGAGGGCGTCGTGCCGGGAGGTGGGATGGCGCTGCTGCGCGTGTCCGCTGAGCTCGAAGGCGTGATTGCACGGACCCACGGTAGTGTGCAGCAGGGGGCGAGATTGCTGCAGCGCGTGCTGGCTAAACCGCTCTATCACATTGCGACCAATTGCGGCCTCGACGGCGCTGCGATCGTCTCCGAGGCGGTACGAGCGAAACCGGGCGTTGGTCTCGACGCGCGCACAGGCAAGTTCGTCAACCTGATGGAGGCGGGCATCATCGATCCGGTGAAGGTCAGTTATAGCGCGGTGCGCAACGCTGCTTCGGTCGCCGGCTTGATCCTGACCACCCAGACGCTGATCGCCAAGAAGCCGGACATGATCGATCCGACCGCTGGCCCGGCGCTTGGCGCCGGCGCCGAATTGCTCGGCCGAAAATAGTGACACCACGACCGGTCTTCGAGTCGAAGACCGGCTAAAAAAACAGCCGCTGCCAGCGTTGTTCGGGCGGTGATCAATAGAAGGAGACAACCATGGGTATTGGAGCGGCTCCCCGATTCAATGCCGTCGCGGTGACGGCTCGGCACCTCAGTGCAATGTCCCCGGCTCGCCTGCTCAAGTTCTCATCGGGATGGACGATCACACTTTGCGGGACATTTATTATTATGTCCGATGTGGGTGCAGCGATCGCTCGGTTGTTGTGAAGCGTCTCCGGTGCAATCAGAAGTGCGATGCCGTGAATGCCATGCCCGCCCGGTAAATCAGGCACTCCTGTCATTTTCATGAGCAAGGGGCAAAAGCTTGGACGATCGCGTTCGTAATGCAGCCAGACCGGCGACGAGAACCGAGCGCACAACGCTTGCGATAAGAGAGGTATTGGAAGGCCGCCGCCGCGGCGCGCTGATGCTTCTGCCGTTTGCCGGACCGGCAGTGGTGGTCTCTGTTGCCTATATGGATCCGGGCAACTTTGCGACGAATATTCAGGCGGGCGCCAGATACGGTTACGCGTTGCTCTGGGTGGTGCTGTTGGCAAACCTTGTGGCGATGCTGTTTCAGGCGCTGTCGGCGAAACTCGGTATTGTCACCGGGCGAAACCTCGCGGAGCTGTGTCGCGAACGGTTTTCGAAACCTGTCTCGCTGATCATGTGGGGTGTAAGCGAAATCGCCGCGATGGCAACCGATCTGGCCGAATTTCTCGGCGGCGCGATCGGACTGTCGTTACTGTTTCACATGCCATTGCTCGGTGGCATGATGGTCACGGGGGTAGTGACGTACGGCCTGCTGTTGTTTGAGAGCGCCGGTTTTCGTCCCCTTGAACTGGCGATCGGGGCATTCGTAGGCATCATTGGTTTGTCCTACCTTGCGGAGCTGTTCTTTACGCCGATTGCGTGGCCGAGTGTCTTCATCCATACGTTTTCCGCCGAATTGCCCGATGCGAATGCGCTCACGATTGCCGTCGGTATCGTGGGTGCTACAGTGATGCCGCACGCGCTCTTCCTGCACTCGGGGCTAACGCAACGGCGAGCACCCGCGAGAACGGAGCGCGAGCGGGCAAAGTTGCTGAAATTCTCGAACATCGAGGTCGTCATCGCACTGACCATCGCCGGACTCATCAATATGGCGATGGTTATCATGGCCGCTGGTGCATTCCACCACGGCTACCCGGAGGTCGCGGAGATTGAAACGGCCTATCACACGTTGGCGCCGCTCCTGGGCATTGGCGCGGCAGGCATTTTTCTGTTGTCGCTGATCGCTTCAGGTGTATCGAGTTCCGTCGTCGGCACAATGGCGGGTCAGATGATCATGCAAGGGTTCGTGGGCTTTCGCATCCCGCTGTGGCTGCGCCGCGCCGTCACGATGGTGCCCAGTTTCGTCGTGGTGGCGCTTGGGGTCAACGCGACCCATGCGCTCGTCATCAGCCAGGTTGTATTGAGCCTCGCGTTGCCGCTGCCGATGGCAGCGTTGCTATGGTTCACTTGCGACAAGGACCTAATGGGAGTCTACAAAAATTGCGCGTCCGTCGCGGTGATCGCGACGCTGGCCGCACTCACTGTTCTATCGTTTAACGTCGTGCTCGTGCTGCAAACGTTCGGCTTCGACATTCCTGGCTTGCCGCGCTGAGACAGCCCTTGCGTCGAAGATGGTGTCATAAGGCTGTTTTGTTTCGGTAAGCGAACGGTCAGTAAAGCTAGTCTGACTGTGCTGCGCGCCGGGTTTTCGCGCACAGACTGGATGGAGATGTAGGCATATACTAAACAGCGATCGCGCTACCCGGTTTTGCTTGTAGAGCAAGCGAAACGCCCAGCTGCGACACATTTGCGAGTCACGCCGAAGCCGGCCGTAGAGCAGGTTCCGAGCTGATCAATCGCACAGGAGGAGCGTTGTGGCGAGACAACTTGGCAGCTTGTCGGGTCTTGGCAATCACGCCGCTATGCGCAGCATAGTGGCTAACGCGAAGCGTGCGAACGGCCGTCACTCTGACAGGGTCACGATGCTCGCATGGGAACGTTTTCTGGCGGGCGAGCCGTCGTCCGCTCCTTCGGCCCTGATCGATTCCTGGCAACGCAGTCTGGAATCCGGGGTAAGTCCCACTGCGGGATCGGCACCGTTTGCGGTCCATGGCGACGCGGTCGCGACGCTGTGCTGGCGGCATCAGGAGTTGCTGGCGGCGTCTGATCGTCTTTTCACTGCGACTGCGGATCTCTTCGCGGATTCGCATTCGATCCTGCTGCTGACCAATCAGGACGGTGTGATTCTCAAGGCCGCCGGGGACTTGCGTACTTTGGCGGCGGGCGAAAAAATCCATTTGACGATGGGCGGCGACTGGCGTGAAGGTCAGGCCGGTACCAACGGCATCGGCACCGCGCTCGCCACCGGCCAGCCCACCTATATCCACGGCTCCGAGCACTTCTGTGCAGGAATCAAGTCGTGGAGTTGCGCAGCGGCGCCGATCTGCGAACCCGGCACCGGCAAGATTCTCGGCGTGCTCGACATCTCCGGGCCGCCTTCCACGTATCAGATCAATAACCTTACGTTAGCGGTAACGGCCGCGCGTCAGATTGAAATGGTGCTGGCCGAGCAGGCGGCTCGCGAGCATATGCGCCTGCTCGCCTTCTGCCTGCAGCGCCTGTCGTCATCCGACGCAACCGGGATGATTGCGATTGATCGGGCCGGACGGCTTGTGCATACCACGGGCAGGGTGGTATTGCCGGTCAGAATCGGAGAGCGCTTCCCGGGCATGGACGAAAGCTCCGCTGTGGAGGACTGGGCGCAACATCTGCCCGCAGGCTTGCATGCCGACTGGTTCAACCCGGTTGTGGTCGACGGCAACACGATCGGTGCGATGCTCGTTGTTCCCGTGGGATCGCGACCCATCAACGCCCGGATCGCCGAGCGCGGTGGCGAGGCCGATCCGCAGCGCAGCTGCTTCGCGCAGATCCAGGGGCAAAGTGCAGCAATGCTGGCTGCCCTCAACCGGGGGCGTCAGCTTGCCCGCAGGCGCGTGCCGGTTCTGATCGAGGGTGAAACCGGGGTCGGCAAGGAACTGTTCGCGCGCGCCATCCATGGTGAGGAAGGGGGAGGCGGGCCATTCGTCGCGTACAACTGCGGGGCCGCGTCAAAAGAACTGATCGCCAGCGAGTTGTTTGGCCACGTGCGTGGTGCCTTTACGGGGGCGACTGCCGAGGGGCGGCCTGGCCGGTTCGAACTGGCTCACGGCGGCACGCTATGTCTCGACGAAATCGGTGAGATGCCGCTCGAACTTCAACCGGTACTGCTGCGCGCACTCGAGGAGGGCGTCATTTACCGGCTTGGAGACCCTCAGCCGCGACGCGTCGACGTGCGCCTGCTGGCGATGACCAATCGCAATCTGCGCGAAGAGGTCGACGCGGGCCACTTCCGCCGCGATCTTTATTACCGCATCAACGTTACGCGTATACGCATTCCACCGCTGCGGGAACGGGACGTCGACATCGATCTCCTTGTCGCACATTTCAACCGGCGGCTCGCCCAACGCCACGCGGTTCCCGAGCGACGACTAAGCGCGGAAATCATGGTGGTGCTACGCGCTTATTCATGGCCTGGCAATGTCAGGGAGATGCGTAACGTCATCGAAAATCTGCTCCTGACGTCCAGCGAAGAGGCGGTGACGCTCGACGAGTTGCCTGCCGAGCTGCTCGACGAAACCGGCACTGCCGGCGTGGTATCGCCTGTGCACAAGCAATCGGGCAGTCTGGAGGAAACGGAGCGTTTGGCCATCACCCGGGCCGTGCAGGATGCTCACGGCAATCTCGCCCAGGCGGCCCGCTCATTGGGTGTCTCGCGGAGCACGCTATATCGCAAGCTGGAACTCTATCAACTGGACGCTATTGCCAAAACGACGGGCGAATGAGGGGTTGCCGCGTGGGGGTGTGGGTGACGCGTGAGTCGGAGACTGAGAGTTAGAGGCTGTAGCAATGGCGCGGGTTTGCGGCTGATTTACATAGAATGATCGAAAGCGATTCGAGCTGTTTTTTTAGCGTGGAACACGAGTGAACGCGATTCAGACGGGGGTAAAAGCAGCTTGCGTTATGATTCTCCGACTACCTGCTTTTCGCACATCGTACTTATACGTTCTGCAATGACCTCCCTGTGGCGAATCCTCCTCGTGCTGACCCTCGCGTTGTTCGCAGCGCAAGGTGCGTTCGCGCACGAGCATGCCACTGCGCCGATGCAAGGCGCTCGCGCGATGCAGACCGTCCAACCCGCCGACGGTGCGTTCGCCACCGTCGGTGAAACCGCAAACTGCGCCAGCATGGCCGCCGTCGGCGTGCCCTGTCAGCACGATCATTCCTTGTGCTGCTTGAACCCGTGCGGCACGCATTGCGGCGCATTGTTCGTCGTGTTTGCTTTCGAGCCGCGCGCGTCCGGCGCTTCGCTGCCGCAAGCGCTTGCCGATCCGCAGCGCATCGGTGTCACTCATGCGCCCCTGTTGCGGCCGCCGATAGGCTGATCGTCGTGCGCGCCAACGCCGCGCACACCACAAGGTCAACGTCGCGCTTCCCATAGCCCGACCCTTGAACGATCGAGCGTGGACTCGCCCCGGCACCTGTCCCGCTATCTGAACAAAACAGAGGAAATCATCCATGATTCGCAGGCAATTTCTCGCCCGCGCGTTGAGCGCGGCAGCCGCGTCGTTGTTCGCGCGCAGCGCGTTCGCACAGCATGACGCCCATTCGATGCACAAGATGTCAGGCATGGACGATATGGGTGGCATGGACATGTCCGACATGCCGTCGATGTCCGCGCATAAAGCGGCTGCGCCGCTGGCCGCGCCTGACGCACTTCCGGCCGGCGCGCCGCTCGCCACTTTACGTACGCTCGCCAACGAAAGCCGTGAGCCCGGCGTGTTCCGCGCGACTTTGGTCGCGCAACCGGTCAAACGCAAGCTGCTGCCCGGCAAACCGCTTACCACCTTCTGGCAATACGACCAGGGCGGCGCAAACGCCGGCGTCACACAGACCGCGGGCCCAGCCATCGGTCCGTTGATCGACATTCGCGAAGGCGACACCGTCGAGATCCGCTTCGTCAACCGTTTGCCGCAAGCGTCGACGATTCACTGGCACGGCTTGCCGGTGCCGCCCGACCAGGACGGCAATCCTTCGATGCCGGTCGCGCCGGGTGCAACGCACGTGTATCGCTTCACGTTGCCGCAGGGCAGCGCCGGCACCTACTGGTATCACCCGCATCCGCACATGATGTCGGCGGAGCAGGTATTTCGCGGCCTGGCCGGACCCATTGTGGTGCGCGCCGCCGACGATCCGCTTTCAGCCTGGCCCGAGCGCCATCTGTTCTTCTCGGACCTGAAACTCGCCAATGACGGCACCATCCCGCCGAACGACATGATGGACTGGATGAACGGCCGTGAAGGCCAGTTCGTGCTGGTCAACGGCGCGCGCCGTCCGCGCATCGAGATAACGAACGACGAGCGCTGGCGTCTGTGGAATGGATGCAATGCCCGTTATTTGAGATTCTCGCTCGGCGCCGGCCAGCATTTTGCGCAGGTCGGCACGGACGGCGGCCTGCTGGAGCAGCCGCGCGACGGTCTTACGGAATTGTTGCTGGCGCCTGGCGAGCGCGCCGAGTTGATCGTCCGCGCGGACGCGAACCCGTCGCAGGTGGTGCTGAGCGCCGACGTCTACGACCGCCGCAAGATGGCGATGTCGCACGGCAGCCTGCCGCCCGATCCAGCCCATGCGCTCGCCGACGTTAGCTTTAATCCGCCATCTGGCGTCAAGGCGCGCGAGTTGCCGGCGACGTTGCGCCCGGTGCCGCCGCTCGGCGCGCCGGCCGCGAAAAAATCCGTGGTGTTCGCGGAACAGATGGACATGGCCGCGATGCACAGCTCGAAGCCGTCTGCCGCGCATGGCAACGCGATGCCCGCCGGTATGAGTTTCATGATCAACGGACAGGTTTTCGACCCATCGCGCATCACGTTGACCAGCCGGCGCGACGACGTCGAACTCTGGTCGATCGAAAACCGCACCGACATGGATCATCCGTTCCATCTGCACGGCACGCAGTTTCAGATTGTCGAGCGGGAGCGGGGCGGCGCGGTCACGCCCGAGCCATATCGGGCCTGGCGCGACACGGTCAATGTGCAGCCGGACGAGACCGTGCGGATCGCCACCGTACAGCGGATGGCGGGCGAGCGCATGTTCCATTGCCATATCCTCGAACACGAGGACCTCGGCATGATGGGCACGCTGAAAGTGGTGTGACGCGCGCGGCGAACGCTCAGCAGGTTTAGAAAGGGAAGCCAAAAAAAGAAACCCGGCGCGAAGCCGGGTTTCCAAGGAACGGGAATCGAACAGATTCAGACAGGTGCCTGGATGTTCGATGCCTGCTTGCCTTTCGGGCCTTGCACGACCTCGAAGGTTACTTTTTGACCTTCCTTGAGGGTCTTGAACCCATTCATCTGGATGGCCGAGAAGTGTGCAAACAGATCCTCACCACCTTCATCAGGCGTAATGAATCCGAAACCTTTTGCGTCATTGAACCATTTGACCGTACCAGTTGCCATTCCAACTTCCCCTGTAACTCATGTCACTACCACGAGCCCTCGAAAAGCTCCACGACCGCGATGCAGCCGCTCCCTCCTCACAAGCTCACCATCGGCATTTTTTCGAAATTATGGCGCAGTGAAAAAAGTGCCAGCTTGATTGTTGAGGCTCTTTATTCGAGTGTCAAGAAAATTTTGAGACGCTCGTTGCCCCGTTGCAAACAGTCGATTTCCAGGGTTTTTCCCGCTTTTGTTATGTGCGGTTGCGCAAGCGTGCTGTCTTGAAAAGTCGCATAATCGACTCACCTGCTGTTCTACGGGTCGCCCGCTGCCGGCAACCCGCTCCGGCAGGTTGTGCGATACTCGATCCGACTGCGGCGCAGCATGGCCGCAAAGCATCACTGGATAGGGGGCCGGCTCCGCAATCGGCTCGTGGAATGACGCACGCCTGGGGGTGTTACCCATCAGGCGGTAGCGAACGGGCTCACCGGCCGGACGGTCGGGTTTTGACAGGATTGCGGGCCTGTCCTAGTTGTTTAGAATGGGTGTATGGCGATTATCCCGGACAAGCAGGACGGCACCGTACTGGAGCGGCAGGAAAAGAAGCTGAAGCCGCCTTCCATGTACAAGGTGGTGCTGTTGAATGACGACTTCACGCCAATGGAATTTGTCGTGATGATCGTGCAGGAGTATTTCAATAAAGATCGTGAAACCGCAACGCAGGTTATGTTGAAGGTGCATCGCGAGGGCAGGGGAGTTTGTGGGGTCTATACGCGGGACATCGCGTCGACCAAAGTCGAGCAAGTCGTTACCCACGCACGGCAGGCCGGGCATCCGCTGCAGTGTGTGATGGAGGAAGCATGATTGCCCAGGAACTGGAAGTCAGCCTGCACATGGCGTTCATGGAAGCACGCCAGGCGCGGCACGAGTTCATCACGGTCGAACATCTTTTGCTGGCACTGTTGGACAATCCGACGGCCGCGGAGGTGTTGCGTGCATGCGCGGCCAATATCGAGGATCTGCGCCAGAACCTGCGCAACTTCATTCATGACAACACGCCTACCGTGCCCGGCACGGATGACGTCGACACGCAGCCCACGCTGGGTTTCCAGCGTGTGATTCAGCGCGCGATCATGCATGTGCAATCCACCTCGAACGGCAAGAAGGAAGTCACCGGCGCGAACGTGCTGGTGGCGATCTTCGGCGAGAAAGATTCGCACGCGGTGTACTACCTGCAACAGCAGGGCGTGACGCGTCTCGACGTGGTGAACTTCATCTCGCACGGCATTGCGAAGACCAGCAGCACGGACGCCGCGAAAGCGAACGACGCGAATGCCGAGTCCGACGAGGCCGCCGCGCAGAAGGAAACCCCGCTGGCCCAGTTCACGCAGAACCTGAACCAGATGGCGAAAGACGGCCGCATCGATCCGCTGATCGGGCGCGAGTCGGAAGTCGAGCGCGTGGTGCAGGTGCTGTGCCGTCGCCGCAAGAACAATCCGCTGCTGGTCGGCGAGGCCGGCGTCGGCAAGACGGCGATCGCCGAAGGGCTCGCCTGGCGCATCACGCGCGGCGAAGTGCCGGACATCCTGGCGGATGCGCAGGTGTATTCGCTCGATATGGGCGCGCTGCTCGCCGGCACCAAGTATCGCGGCGACTTCGAGCAACGCCTGAAGACGGTCCTCAAGGAATTGAAGGAACGTCCGCACGCGATCCTGTTCATCGACGAAATTCATACGCTGATCGGCGCGGGCGCTGCATCGGGCGGCACGCTGGACGCATCCAATCTGCTGAAGCCGGCGTTGTCGTCGGGCACGCTCAAGTGCATCGGCGCGACGACCTTCACCGAGTATCGCGGCATCTTCGAAAAAGACGCGGCATTGTCGCGCCGGTTCCAGAAGGTCGACGTGACCGAGCCGACTATCGAGCAGACGGTGGCGATCCTGCGCGGGCTGAAGTCGCGTTTCGAAGAGCATCACGGCGTGAAGTATTCGTCGGGTGCGCTGTCGGCGGCGGCTGAGTTGTCGGCACGTTTCATCACGGATCGTCATTTGCCGGACAAGGCGATCGACGTGATCGACGAAGCGGGCGCGGCGCAACGCATCCTGCCGAAGTCGAAGCAGAAAAAGACCATCGGCAAGAACGAGATCGAAGAAATCATCTCGAAGATCGCCCGCGTCCCGCCGCAAAGCGTGTCGCAAGACGATCGCAGCAAGCTGCAAACGCTGGATCGCGATCTGAAGAGCGTGGTGTTCGGGCAAGACCCGGCTATCGACGCGCTGTCGGCCGCGATCAAGATGGCGCGCGCAGGTCTCGGCAAGCTGGACAAGCCGATCGGTGCGTTCCTGTTCTCCGGCCCCACGGGCGTCGGCAAGACGGAAGTGGCGAAGCAGCTGGCGTTCACGCTGGGGATCGAGTTGCTCCGCTTCGACATGTCGGAATACATGGAGCGTCATGCGGTGAGCCGTTTGATCGGCGCGCCGCCGGGCTACGTCGGTTTCGACCAGGGCGGTCTGCTGACCGAAGCAGTCACGAAGAAGCCGCATTGCGTGTTGCTGCTCGACGAAATCGAGAAGGCGCATCCGGACATCTACAACGTGCTGCTGCAGGTGATGGACCACGGCACGCTGACGGACAACAACGGCCGCAAGGCGGATTTCCGTAACGTCATCATCATCATGACGACGAACGCGGGCGCCGAGGCAATGGGCAAGTCGGTGATCGGCTTCACGAATCGCCGGGAAACCGGCGACGAAATGGTCGACATCAAGCGCATGTTCACGCCGGAGTTCCGTAACCGTCTGGACGCGACGATCAGCTTCCGCTCGCTCGATGAAGAAATCATCATGCGCGTGGTCGACAAGTTCCTGATGCAGCTGGAAGATCAGCTGCATGAGAAGAAGGTCGATGCGCTCTTCACCGACGCGCTGCGCAAGCATCTCGCCAAGCACGGTTTCGACCCGTTGATGGGTGCCCGGCCAATGCAGCGTCTGATCCAGGACACGATCCGTCGTGCGCTGGCCGACGAGCTGCTGTTCGGCAAACTGATGAACGGCGGCCGTGTGACGGTGGACGTCGATGCGGAAGACAAGGTGCAGTTGACCTTCGACGAGCATCCGGCGCCGCGCAATCCGAATCCGGAAGCGGTCGAAGTCGAGTAAGCGCGAAGTCGACGCGAAGTTGCCACTTCGTTTCACTTGAAAGCAGAACGGCGCGGGTTGAACCCCGCGCCGTTCTGCTTTTTGCATTTCAATTGACTTCGCGCAGCAACTACGCCAAGCGATAAATCAATGCTTGCCGGTGCTGCCGAAACCGCCGGCGCCACGCTCGCTCTCCGAGAAATCGTCGACGATGTTGAACCTGGCCTGCATGACCGGCACGATCACGAGTTGCGCGAGGCGCTCCATCGGATTCAGCACGAAAGTGGTTTCGCCGCGGTTCCACGTCGAAATCATCAGTTGCCCCTGGTAATCCGAATCGATCAGACCGACCAGATTGCCCAGCACGATCCCGTGCTTATGGCCCAAACCCGAGCGCGGCAGGATCAAGGCTGCATAGCCGGGATCGCCGACGTGGATCGCCAGTCCTGTCGGCACCAGTGCGGTGTCGCCCGGCGCGAGCGTCAATGGTTCGTCGAGGCAGGCGCGCAGGTCGAGGCCTGCGCTGCCGGTGGTTGCGTAGGCCGGGAGTTGGTCGCGCATCCGCGCATCGAGAATCTTCAGGTCGAGTTTCATGCAGGTTCGAAAGGTTAAGAGGTGGGGGCCTGGCGTCCGAGCTGGAACGCTTCGGCCAGGAGTTCATAAGAGCGCAGCCGTGCGCGATAGCTGCCCGCAACGGTGAGTACGATCAGTTCGTCGGCCTGGAATTGCGCCTGCAAATCCAGCAGGCGCCCGGTCACGGTCTCCGGCGTGCCGATGATGCTGCGCGGCTTCTCGCGGTCGATCACCAGTTGCTCGCGTTCGCCGTATTCTTGCGCGGCACCTTGCTCGATCGTCGGAATCGGTGCGTTCAGGCCGTAGGCCATCTGAACGCGACGCAGGTCGACGGCTTTTTCCAGGTCGGCAGCTTCCCGGTCGGTGTCCGCACAAATCACGAATACGGCGGCGGCCAGGTACGGCTGGTCTGTTTCCAGGCTAGCCTTGAAGCGGTCACGATAAGCCAGCGCCACCTGATGCCCGAAGTGCGCGTTGATGAAATGCGCGAACGCGAAGCGGATGCCAAGTTGCGCCGCCAGCAGACTGCCGAATTCGCTCGAGCCGAGCATCCAGAGTTGCGGGTGCGTGGCGACTTGCGGTTGCAGCAGCACGCCGTGCGTGAGATGGCCCTCGGGCAGCGTGCCGTGCATCAGGCCGACCAGATCCGCGACCTGCTGCGGGAAAATGTCGCCGCGATTGTAGGCGCCGGCGGCCACCGCTTGCGCCGTTTGCATGTCTCCGCCCGGCGCGCGTCCCACGCCGAGAGCGATACGATTGGGAAACAGCGCCTCGAGCATCATGAATTGCTCGGCGACTTTGAACGGGCTGTAGTACGGCAGCATCACGCCGCCGGAACCGATGCGGATGCGGTTGGTCACGCCGCCGAGGCGCGCGAGCATCACCTCGGGGCAAGGGTTCGACACGCCGCGCAGGCCGTGGTGTTCGGCGCACCAGTAGCGTGTGTAGCCGAGGTCGTCGGCGAGTTGCGCCAGTTCGACGGTGGCGGCGATCGCGTCCGCCACCGAGTGTCCGTCGATCACGGGCGTTTGATCGAGCACGGAAAGTAGCGTCATGGCAGTACTGCTCCAGATGATTCAATGCGCTCGGGTGACTCGCGGCAAGGCATGCTGAATTCGCAGCGTGCGTCGCAGCGGGCAGCTTCAGCGAATCTGACTAGTGTCGGGCAGACGCCTGGCGATCTCCGCAATCAGCGCGCGCGCGAGCGTCTGCTTGTCGGCGCGTGGCAGCCTGGTCACGCCGTCTGCTTCGAACAGAATCACTTCGTTATCGTCGAGGCCGAAGGTCAGCGGGCCGAGATTGCCGATCAGGAGCGGCACCTTCTTGCGCATGCGCTTTTCTTCGCCGTGCACTTCGAGGTCGCCGCTTTCCGCCGCGAAACCGACCGCAAAAGGCGGATGCGGCAGGTTCGCCACCGAGGCCAGAATATCCGGATTTTCGACGAATGTGAAAGCCGGCATCGCGCGCTCGGCGGTTTTCTTGATTTTGTGTTCGCTCGCGTGATCGACGCGCCAGTCGGCGACCGCGGCCACAGCGATGAAGATGTCGCAGTCGGCGACCGACTGCATCACCGCGTCGTGCATCTGCTGCGCGGTTTGCACGTCCTGGCGGAACACGCCCCACGGGGTTTCCAGCGCCACCGGACCGGCGACCAGATGCACGTCGGCGCCCGCTTGTTGCGCGGCGCGAGCGAGCGCGAAGCCCATCTTGCCGCTCGAGCGATTGGTGATGCCGCGCACCGGATCGAGCGGTTCGAAGGTCGGGCCGGCCGTCAGCAACACGCGCCGGCCAGACAGAATTTTGGGCGAAAAGAATGAAGCGATCGCTTCATAGGTCGCCGACGCTTCCAGCATCCGGCCGTCGCCGACTTCGCCGCATGCCTGCGGGCCCGAGTCGGGGCCCAGCACTTCGATACCGTCCGCGCGCAGTTGCGCGACGTTGCGTTGTGTCGCCGGGTTCTGCCACATCTGCCGGTTCATCGCGGGCACGACCAGCAGCGGACAATCGCGCGCGATGCACAGCGTCGACAGCAGATCGTCGGCCATGCCATGTGCGAGTTTGGCGAGGAAATCGGTGGAGGCGGGCGCGATCACGATTGCATCCGCTTCACGCGACAGATCGATGTGCGCCATATTGTTCGGCACGCGCGCGTCCCACTGGCTCGTGTAGACCGGACGGCCCGACAGCGCCTGCATGGTGACGGGGGTGATGAACTGCGTGGCCGCTTCGGTCATCACGACCTGCACGGTCGCGCCGGCTTTGGTCAGCAGACGCGTGAGTTCGGCGATCTTGTAGCAGGCAATACCGCCCGTCATGCCGAGGACGAGGTGTTTTCCTGCGAGTTCTGCGGTTGCCAACGAAAGCCTCCGACAAAGCGTGGTGGCGAACAGCGGTGCATTGCACCGCCGCCGGCCTACAAACCGGACGTAAGCACGGACCTAATGCACACCTAAGCGGCGTTAGCGCGCGCCGCGCACGCGCCGCAACTCGTCGAGCACGAGCAGGATTGCGCCGATCGTGATCGCGCTGTCGGCCAGATTGAACGCCGGCCAGTGCCACGTGCGCACGTGAAAATCGAGAAAGTCGATCACATGGCCGTACGCCAGCCGGTCGATCACGTTGCCGAGCGCACCGCCGAGAATCAGCGAGAGCGCCGTGCAGAACATCCGCTGCGCGCCGTGGCGCTTGAGCAGATAGCTGATCACCAGCGCCGCGACCACGCCGAGCGCGGTGAACGCCCAGCGCTGCCAGCCACCTGCCATCGCGAGGAAGCTGAACGCCGCGCCGCGGTTGTACACGAGGATCAGATTGAAAAACGACGTGACCTCGTGCGCGACACCGTACGCAAATACTTTCTGGACCGCGATTTTCGTCAGCTGATCGAACAGGATCACGATCAGTGCAACGCCGAGCCACGGCGCCAGCGAACCGTTCCCGGTCGACGATTTCGAGATGCTTCTCGCCATTATGCCGCGCTCCTCGTTTCACCGTTGCCGAACAGATTGCTGAAGCAACGACCGCACAGCGTGGGGTGTTCGGCGTTCGCGCCGACGTCCGCGCGATAGTGCCAGCAGCGTTCGCACTTCAGATACTTCGACGCGATGACTTCGACGCCTTCTTCCGCTTCGCTGTCGACCTTCGCGACGTTCGCGGCCGACGTGATCAGCACGAACTTCAGGTCGTCGGCGAGGCTGGCGAGCGCGTCGTAACGCGCGCCGCTCGCGCGGATGTCGACCTCCGCCTGCAGCGACGAACCGATCAGGTTCGCCACGCGCGCTTCTTCCAGCGCCTTCGTCACGTCGCTGCGCGCGGCGCGCAGCAGCGTCCATTTGTCGAGCAGGGCGCCGGCGTCCGGCACCGCCGGGAACGCGTGATAGGTTTCCGTGAAAATCGTTTCGCTGTTCGGCGAGAAGATCTTCCACGCTTCTTCGGCGGTGAACGACAGGAACGGCGCCATCAGACGCAGCAGGCCGTGCGCGATGTGATACAACGCGGTTTGTGCCGAGCGGCGCGCGACGGAGTCAGCCGCCGTGGTGTATAGACGGTCTTTCAGCACGTCCAGGTAGAAACCGCCGAGGTCTTCCGAGCAGAACGTCTGCAGCTTCGCGACCACCGGGTGGAACTCGTACTTGTCGTAATGCGCGAGGATGTCGTTTTGCAGATTCGCCGACAGCGCCACCGCATAGCGATCGATTTCGAGCCAGTCTTCGACCGGCCGCGCATGCTGGGCGAAGTCGAAGTCCGACAGGTTCGCGAGCAGAAAGCGCAGCGTATTGCGGATGCGGCGATAGCCTTCCGTCACGCGCTTCAGGATTTCCTCGGAGATCGCCAGTTCGCCCGAGTAATCGGTCGACGCAATCCACAGACGGATGATTTCCGCGCCGAGGCGGTTCGCGACTTCATGCGGATCGATACCGTTACCGAGCGACTTGCTCATCTTGCGGCCTTCGCCGTCGACGGTAAAGCCGTGCGTCAGCAGCGCGTTGTACGGCGGGCGGCCGTCGAGCATCGACGCGGTCAACAGCGACGAGTGGAACCAGCCGCGGTGCTGGTCCGAGCCTTCCAGATACAGGTCGGCCGGGAATTGCAGTTCGTCCTTATGCGAGCCGCGCAGTACGTGCCAGTGCGTCGTGCCGGAATCGAACCACACGTCGAGCGTGTCGCGATTCTTCTCGTACATGTTGGCGTCGTCGCCGAGCAGTTCGCGCGGGTCGAGCGTTTGCCATGCCTCGATGCCGGCCTGCTCGACGCGTTGCGCGACTTCTTCGAGCAATTCCTGGGTGCGCGGATGCAGCTCGCCGGTTTCCTTGTGCACGAAGAACGCCATCGGCACGCCCCATTGGCGCTGACGCGACAGTGTCCAGTCCGGGCGGTTGGCGATCATGCTGAACAGACGCTGCTTGCCCCACGACGGATAGAACGCGGTGTTTTCGATGCCTTCGAGCGCGGTTTCACGCAGCGTTTTGTCGGTGTCGTTCGGCTTCACGTCCATGCCGGCGAACCACTGCGACGTCGCACGATAGATGATCGGCGTCTTGTGGCGCCAGCAGTGCATGTAGCTGTGAGTGTATTTCTCGGTGCGCAGCAGCGCGCCGGCGCCTGCGAGCGCTTCCACGATCTGCGGATTGGCCGCCCAGATCGACAGCCCGCCGAACAGCGCGAGCGATTCGATATAACGGCCGTCGCCCATCACCGGATTGATGATGTCCGAATCGGCCATGCCGTGCGCCTTGCACGACACGAAGTCTTCCACGCCATAGGCCGGCGACGAGTGAACGATGCCGGTGCCGGTTTCAGTCGTCACGTAGTCGCCGAGATACACCGGCGCCGTGCGCTTGTAGCCCGGATGCGCGGACGCGAGCGGGTGGTTGAAGCGCAGGTTCACGAGCTTCGCGCCCAGCGTGGTCGCGACGATCTTGCCTTCCAGGCCGTATTGCTTCAGGCACGCTTCGACGCGTTCTTCCGCGAGGATCAGCAAGCCGCGCGGCGTATCGACCAGCGCATAGACGATTTCCGGATGCAGGTTCAGCGCCTGGTTGGCAGGGATGGTCCACGGCGTGGTGGTCCAGATCACGATGCCGCCTTCATTGCGCGGCAGCGCGTTCAGGCCGAACGCGTGCGCGGTCTTTTCCGGCTCGGCGAAGCCGAACAGCACGTCGATTGTCGGATCGGTCTTGTCCTTGTATTCGACTTCCGCTTCGGCCAAAGCCGAGCCGCAGTCGAAACACCAGTTGACCGGCTTCAGGCCGCGAAACACGTAGCCCTTTTCCATGATCTTCGCGAGCGCGCGGATTTCGCCGGCTTCGTTCGCGAAGTTCATCGTCTTGTACGGATTGTCCCAGTCGCCGAGCACGCCGAGACGCCGGAAGCCGACCTTCTGCTTCTCGATCTGTTCGGTTGCGTAGGCGCGGGCCTTCTGCATTACTTCGGCGGCCGGCAGCGACTTGCCGAACTGCTTTTCGATCTGGATTTCGATCGGCATGCCGTGGCAATCCCAGCCCGGCACGTAGACCGCGTCGAAGCCCGCCAGATTGCGCGCCTTGACGATCATGTCCTTCAGGATCTTGTTCACCGCGTGGCCGAGGTGGATGTCGCCGTTCGCATACGGCGGTCCGTCGTGCAGGATGAACTTTTTGCGGCCTTTGCTGGCGGCGCGGATCTTTTCGTAGATCTTGCGTTCCTGCCATTCCTTGACCCACTGCGGCTCGCGCTTGGGCAGGTCGCCACGCATCGGGAACGACGTGTCGAGCAGGTTGACCGGGTAGCGGGACTGCGGTTTCGAATCGGCTTTCTTGTTGCTCATGATGAGATCGCGGTGAATTCTTTCTATGCGCAGCGGGGCGCGGTATGCGCAAGATGCGCAGGGCGTTGGGCGCGCCCGGCAGGCATGTCGCGTGATTCACGGACGCCCTTCGATGCGCGCAGCGAGGGTACATGCAGCACCGATAGCGCTCGCATGTACCGCGGCGGTTATCTAATTCGGTCGGTGGCCGAGGTGGCGAAACCGGTGGAGCGGCTGCCCGGCGTACCGGCGCCGACGGCCGCGAACCACGCGCGGGCATTGGCGACGTCGCGCGCGATGGCGGCAGTCAGCGTTTCGAGGTCGACATACTTCTCCTCGTCGCGCAGCTTTTTGAGGAATTCGACGCGCACGAGTTTGCCATACGCGTCGCCGTGCCAGTCGAGCAGATGCACTTCGAGCAGCACGCGGCCGGAATCGTCGACGGTGGGGCGCAGGCCGAGGCTCGCGACGCCCGGCAGCGGTTCGTCAGCCACGCCATGCACGCGCACGATGAAAATGCCCGCAAGCGCCGGACGCTTGTGGGCGATCGGCAGATTGAGCGTGGGAAAGCCGAGATCGCGGCCGAGTTTCATGCCGTGCACGACGTGGCCGCTGATCAGGTAGTCGCGGCCCAGCGCGGCCCGCGCCGAATCCAGATCGCCGGCCACCAGCGCCGTGCGCACGCCCGAGCTGGAAATGCGCGCGCCCGACGGATCGGCCACGGTTGCCATCTGCTCGACCTCGAAGCCGTACTGCTGACCCGCGGCCTTGAGCGACGCGAAGTCGCCCGCGCGCCTCGCGCCATAGCGGAAGTCGTCGCCGATCATCACCCAGCGCGCATGCAGGCCGTTGACGATGATCCGTTCGACGAACGCATCCGGCGACTGGCTGGCGAAGGTGTGATTGAAATGCTCGACTACCACCCGGTCGACGCCGTTGGTGCGCAGCGCCTCGAGTTTGTCGCGCAGCATCGCGATACGCGGCGGCGCGCCAGCCGGGTTGAAGAACTCGCGCGGGTGCGGCTCGAAGGTCATCACGCAGACGGGCAGGCCGCGTGCATCGGCAGCCGCGCGCACATGGGCGAGCAAAGCCTGATGGCCGCGGTGGACACCGTCGAAGTTGCCGATGGTCAGTGCGCAGGGCGCACGGCTTTCGGCATTGGGAAGACCGCGGAAGACTCTCACGATAGCGGGTTTGAGGTAGGGCGGCCGAGGTGCCGCAAAACAAACGATTATAAACGCTCGGCGCGTGACACGGCGGCGCGTCGCGGTTTCAGTGCCCCTCGAATGATAAAATCCGCGGATGAAAAAACTCGTCATCCTGATTTCCGGGCGGGGAAGCAACATGGAAGCCATCGTTCGCGCCTGTTCGCGCGAAGGCTGGCCGGCGCAAGTCGCTGCCGTGATCGCCAACCGTCCTGACGCAGCGGGCCTTGCGTTCGCGGCGTCGCACGACATTGCCACGGCGGTGGTCGACCACCGCCAGTTTCCCGATCGCGAGCGCTTCGACGCCGCGCTGGCGCGCGAAATCGACAGCTTCGCGCCCGACCTGGTCGTGCTCGCCGGCTTCATGCGGGTGCTCACGGCTGGTTTTGTCGACCATTACACCGGGCGCATGCTGAACGTGCACCCGTCGCTGCTGCCGAGCTTCCCGGGCCTGAAAACCCATCAACAGGCGCTCGACGCGGGCGTGCGGCTGCACGGCGCGTCGGTGCATTTCGTCACGTCGCAACTCGATCACGGGCCGATCGTCGTGCAGTCGGCCGTGCCCGTGCTGACAGGCGACACCCCCGCCATGCTCGCCGAGCGCGTGCTGGCAACCGAACACATCATTTATCCACGCGCGGTGCGCTGGTTCGTCGAAGGGCGTCTTGCTCTCGACGGCTTGCGTGTCACGCTTACGCCGCCGGAGCCGCAATGGCTCTTTGCCGGTCACACCGCCGGAGAGGGCGCATGAGATTGCATGGTTTTCTGATTGGACAAACCGAGACTTTGCTGGCTGAAGTCCTGAAACTGAACGGCCCGGCCGACGCCACCACCAGCCGTTTTTTCCGCGCGCATCCGAAGCTCGGGCACGGCGAACGCGGCGTGATCGCCGAGGCGGTCTTCGCCGTGCTGCGCCGCCGGATGGAATTCGCCCACCTGGCTGAAAGCGGCGCCGGCAGTCCGGCGCGCCGGATGGCCCTGCTCGGCCTGATGCAGACGGCGGGCCGCACGGCGCTCAAGCCGTTCGTGTCCGAAGCGGAATCGAAGTGGCTCGAACACGTCGCGATGATCGACCCGGAGAGCCTGCCGCTGCGCATCCGGCTAAATCTGCCCGACTGGATCTATCAGGCGCTGACCAAACGTTTTGAAGCCGCGGAACTGGCGCAACTGGCTGCGGCGCTGAACTATCCGGCGCCGTTGGACCTGCGCGCGAACCCGATCAAGGCAAGCCGCGACGACGTGCTGAATGCGCTGTCGAAGGCCGGTATCGAGGGCGGCGCGACGCCGTACGCGCCGTTCGGCGTGCGGGTGGTCGGCAAACCGCCGCTCACCAAGCTCGACGCGTTCCAGCACGGCTGGGTCGAAGTGCAGGACGAAGGCAGCCAGCT
Source organism: Paraburkholderia sp. SIMBA_030 (assembly GCF_046535245.1). NCBI lineage: Bacteria > Pseudomonadati > Pseudomonadota > Betaproteobacteria > Burkholderiales > Burkholderiaceae > Paraburkholderia > Paraburkholderia sp. SIMBA_030. Next base: position 57,447 of record NZ_JAWRXB010000028.1, on the reverse strand, counting down.
GCTGTGTTCGCTGGTCGCACCCAAGCGCGGCGAGATGATCGTCGACTTTTGCGCGGGCGCGGGCGGCAAGACGCTGGCGCTGGGCGGAGCGATGCGCTCGACCGGACGCCTGTACGCCTTCGACATCTCCGAGCGTCGTTTGGCCAAGCTCAAGCCGCGGCTTGCGCGCAGTGGCCTGTCGAACGTGAATCCGGTGCTGATCGACAGCGAACACGACGCCAAGATCAAGCGTTTGGCCGGCAAGATCGATCGCGTGCTGGTCGACGCACCGTGCAGCGGGCTGGGTACGCTGCGCCGCAATCCCGATCTGAAATGGCGTCAGTCGCCGGAATCGGTCGCCGAACTGGCGCCGAAGCAGGCGTCGATTCTGGCGAGCGCTGCGCGTCTGGTGAAGAAGGGCGGCCGGCTTGTCTACGCGACCTGCTCGATCCTGGAAGCGGAAAACGAAGTGGTCGTGCAGCAATTCCTCGCCGGCCATCCCGACTTCGTGCTGGTGCCCGCTCGCGATGTACTCGCGGAGCAGCGCATCGATCTGGAAATGGGCGATTACCTTTCGCTGTGGCCGCACCGCCACGCCACCGACGGCTTCTTTGCCGCCGTGCTGGAACGTCAGAGCTAGGCGCAGACACAAGAGGCTTTTTTGCCGGCGCCTGCGTTCTTTCTTTGAACACGGCGCGCCGGCGCATTCGGCAACATCATGCAAAACCGTATTTTTCCTCACATGTTCGGCGACCTCGCGCGCGACTTCGGCCAGCCGGTCATGCTGTGGCAGATCGGCGTGCTGCTCGGGATGCTGGCGATCGCGTGGCTGCTCGCGCGGGTGTTGCGCCGCACGCTCGATCTGCGGCGCCAGACGTACTACCAGACGCTGCGCTTCGGCGCGGAAAGTTTGAACCGCGCGGTTTTTCCGTTGATCGGCGCGGCGCTCGTCTGGGTCGCCAAGACAATCGCCGGCCAGTTCATGCATACCTCGCTGCTCGATCTGGCGTTGGTGCCGCTGTTTGGCATCGGCTTGATTTACATCGTCTTTTTCTTTGCGCGACGGGTGTTCAGCCATGACGGCGAGACCCATCCGTGGCTGTTTCTGGTCGAAAAGTTCGTCTTGCTGATCGTCTGGGTCGGCATGGTGCTCACCGTGATGGGCATTCAGGACGACGTGATCCGGTGGATGGGCAGCGTGCAGTTCCGGGTCGCCAATGCGCACATGACGCTGCTCTCGCTCAGCACGGGGCTGTTGTGGGTGTGTGTGACGATGATCGTCGCGATGTGGCTCGGCTCCACGTTCGAAGACCGGCTGATGCGCTCGAAGACGCTCGACGCCAATCTGAAAGTGGTGGTGGCGCGCGTCGGCCGGGCAGCGTTCGTGCTGGCGGCGGTGCTGATCAGCCTGTCGCTGGTCGGTATCGATATCACCGTGCTGGGCGTGTTCGGCGGCGCGCTGGGCGTGGGGCTCGGGTTCGGCTTGCAGAAAATCGCCAGCAACTACGTGTCGGGCTTCATCATTCTGATCGACCGCTCGCTGCGAATCGGCGACACGATCAACGTCAGCGGCTTGCAGGGCATGGTCACGCAGATTCGCACCCGTTACACGGTGGTGCGAGGTCTCGACGGCATCGAAACGCTGATTCCGAACGAAAAGCTGATTACGGATGTGGTGCAGAACCAGTCGTCGTATCTGACCCGCGGCTATGCGAAGGTGGCGGTGCAGGTCGCGTACACGTCCGACGTCGAACAGGCGATGGCGTTGCTTACCCAAGCCGCTGGGGGCGTCGCGCGGGTACTGCAGGAGCCGGCACCCACGGCCTATCTGGCCAGCTTCGGCGCCGACGGTATCAATCTCGAACTCGGTTTCTGGATCGAGGACGCAGCAACCGGTACCGCGGGCGTGCGCTCGGCCGTCAATCGCAATATCTGGCGTCTGTTCTCCGAGCACGACGTCTCGATTCCGTTCGCGCAACGCGAAGTGCGAATCGTCGGCAACGTGAGCGACGCAATGCCGCGGCCGGTAACAATGACCGCCACAGCCGCGAGCCAGGCCGGCAGCGCGCTCTGACGGGTATTTCGAACACGCCGGCATGTCTTGAGGAGACGTCCGGCATGTTCCTTCCGCTTGATGCCGCACAAAAAAACTCCATTTGTTACAAACACTTGGAACGCTTCAAGTAGAATGTCGTCCAATCCCGCTGTATGCTTTCACTTTCTTGACATGCGCACTTTGCGCATGTCTCGTGTTCCCGTTTCACAGGTAAATTGCCTTGTTGAATTCCTTGCTCGATTTCCTTGCCCACGGCCTGTTGCACTTCTCGTGGTTGCAACTTGTGCTGTACACGATGATCGCGACACATATCACGATCATCGGTGTGACGGTCTATCTGCATCGCTGCCAGGCGCACCGCGCGCTGGATCTGCATCCGGTCGTCAGTCATTTTTTCCGCTTCTGGCTGTGGATGACCACCGGCATGCTGACCGGCCAATGGGCCGCGATTCACCGCAAGCATCACGCGAAGTGCGAAACCGAAGAAGATCCGCATAGCCCGCAAACGCGCGGCATCTGGAAGGTGCTGCTCGAAGGCGCGGAACTGTACCGTTCCGAAGCGAAGAACGAAGAAACGATGCGCAAGTTCAGTCACGGCACGCCGAACGACTGGATGGAACGCAACGTCTATACGAAGTACCCGATCCTCGGCGTGAGCCTGATGATGGTGCTGAACGTCGCGCTGTTCGGTGTCGTCGGCCTGACCATCTGGGCCGTGCAGATGATCTGGATTCCGTTCTGGGCTGCCGGCGTGGTCAATGGCCTCGCGCACTTCTGGGGCTACCGCAACTTCAACTCGTCGGATGCGAGCACCAACATCTTCCCGTGGGGCATCATCATCGGCGGCGAAGAGTTGCATAACAATCACCATACGTATGCGACGTCGGCCAAGCTGTCGAACAAGTGGTACGAGTTCGATATCGGCTGGATGTACATCCGCATCCTGTCTGCGTTCCGTCTTGCCAAGGTGAAGAAGGTCGCGCCTACGCCGCGTCTGACCACCGGCAAGCTGGTGCTCGATCAGGACACGCTGCAGGCGGTGCTGGCAAACCGCTACGAGGTGATGGCGCGCTACGGTAAGGCGCTTAAGCGTGCGTACCGCCAGGAACTGGCGCATCTGAAGGAAGTGGGCGCACGTGAGAAGTATCAGGCGATGCGCGGCGCGCGTAGCTGGTTCCACAAGGAAGAGGCCGGTCTGGACGAGCCGCAGAAGCGGCTGCTGCCGCAAATCTCCGCGAACAGCCAGAAGCTCAAGACGTTCATCGAACTGCGCAACGAACTCGCGGCGATGTGGGAACGCTCCAATGCATCGCGCGATCAGTTGCTGATTCAGTTGCAAGACTGGTGTCATCGCGCTGAGCAGAGCGGTATTAAAGCGCTGCAAGAATTCGCGATGCGTCTGCGCCGCTATGCTTGACCACGAAATCTATTAAAATTTCGTTACGTCACAAAACCCCGCGTTGGCGGGGTTTTGCTTTTTGGGCCGCGGAAATTGCAACGGACAGCGATTGGCAGGGCGCGGCGGCAGAGCGAGGGCAGAGGAAATCATGGATCAGCAGGCGATCAGGAGGGTCGAGTACGACCGCCCGCAGGCGCAGGGCACCGCCTGCGGAATCGGGCAGGCGTGGGCGAAGGTGCCCGAGGTGCCGTCGGCAGAAGAGAAGGTCGCGCTGAAGGCGCGTATTCGCGCATTGCTTGCGCGTGAAAAAGCCGTGCTCGTCGCGCACTATTACGTCGACGCGCAATTGCAGGAACTCGCCGACGAAACCGGCGGCTGCGTAGCCGATTCGCTGGAGATGGCGCGCTTCGGCCGCGATCACGAGGCGCAGACGCTGGTCGTCGCAGGCGTGCGCTTCATGGGCGAGACAGCGAAAATCCTGAGTCCGGACAAACGCATTCTGATGCCCGATCTCGATGCGACCTGCTCGCTCGATCTTGGTTGCCCGGTCGATGAATTTTCGGCTTTCTGTGATGCTCATCCGAATCGCACGGTCGTCGTGTATGCGAACACGAGCGCGGCGGTCAAGGCACGCGCGGATTGGATGGTGACGTCGTCGATCGGTCTGGAGATCGTCGCCGATCTGCACGCGCGCGGCGAGAAAATCATCTGGGCGCCGGATCGGCACCTCGGCAGCTACATCCAGAGCAAGACCGGTGCGGACATGTTGCTGTGGCAGGGTTCGTGTCTCGTGCACGACGAGTTCAAAGGCATCGAACTCGATCTGCTGCGCGCCGAATATCCCGGCGCCAAAGTGCTGGTGCATCCGGAGTCGCCGGCAAATGTGGTTGCGCAAGCGGATGTGGTCGGTTCGACAACCCAGCTGATCGACGCCGCGCAGAAACTCGACGCGACGCATTTCATTGTGGCAACCGATCTCGGCATTCTGCACAAGATGCAGCTCGCCGCGCCCGGCAAGACCCTCATCGCGGCACCGACGGCGGGCAACAGCGCGACTTGCAAGAGCTGCGCGCATTGCCCGTGGATGGCGATGAACGGGCTCGCGAATCTGGCCGACGTGCTCGAGCGTGGTCACAACGAGATTTTCGTCGATCGTGCGGTCGGCGAGCGGGCGCGCTTGCCGATCGACCGGATGCTCGACTTCGCCGCGCGTCACAAGAAGCGCGTGCAGGCGAGCGGCGATCTCGCGCGCGACGCGCAACTGTATTCGAACGTGGGGGCAGCGTAATGGGGGCGGTTGAACGCAGTCAGGCCGAGGCGGTGTCGCCGCTGTTCGCTGAAATTAGGGCGCAGTATGGAGCGGCATTCGATGCCGCGTTGATGCGCAACGTCGCCGACGCGCTGGCCGAAGATGTCGGCGCAGGCGATCAGACCGGCCGCCTGGTGCCCGCGGATGACGTGCGCGATGCACGCATCATCGTGCGCGAAGATGCTGTCCTGTGTGGCGTGCCATGGTTCAACGCGGTGATGCGCGAGGTCGATCCGCGCATCGACATGCGCTGGCGCTATCGCGAGGGTGAGCGGATGACGGCCGACACGCCGGTTTGCGAACTGCGCGGCCCGGTGCGCGCGTTGCTGACCGCGGAGCGCAATGCGCTCAACTTCCTGCAACTGCTGTCGGGGGTGGCAAGCGCAACGCGCCGTTATGTCGACGCGATCGCGCACACGCGAACGCGCATCCTCGACACGCGTAAGACGTTGCCGGGATTGCGACTCGCGCAGAAATACGCGGTGCGCGTGGGCGGCGGCGCGAATCAGCGGCTCGCGTTGTACGACGGCATTCTGATCAAGGAAAACCACATCGCGGCGGCCGGCGGCGTCGGCGCGGCGATGGATGCGGCGTTTGCATTGAATGCGGGCGTGTCGATCCAGATCGAAGTCGAGACGCTGGCGCAGTTGGAAACCGCGTTGGCGCATCGCGCGCAATCCATTCTGCTCGACAACTTTTCGTTCGATGCGATGCGCGATGCGGTCCGTATCACAGCAGGGCGGGCGGTGCTGGAGGTGTCTGGAGGCGTGAACTTCGAGACGGTGCGGACTATTGCGGAAACGGGCGTCGATCGCGTGTCGATCGGTGCGTTGACCAAAGACGTGCGCGCGACAGACTACTCGATGCGGATCGTCTGAGCGGCACGCAAGCGCTGCGGCATAAACGAAAAGGCCAACGCGGGTTTATTCGCGATGGCCTTTTTACTCATCGTACCTGTCACACGTTGCGGTTGCGCACGTTTTCCGGCGAGAGAACCGTCGGCAGCGCTTTGGGCAAGGTTGCTGGCCAGTCGCGGCTGAAGTGCAAGCCACGGCTTTCGCGCCGCGAGCGCGCGCCTTCGACGATCAGCGACGCCACGTCGACCAGATTGCGCAGTTCGAGCAGATCGCGGCTCACCTTGAAGTTCGCGTAATACTCGTGGATCTCGTCGCGCAGCAGCGCAAGACGATGTTTCGCGCGCGCGAGCCGCTTGTCCGTACGCACGATGCCGACGTAATTCCACATCAACCGGCGCAACTCATCCCAGTTGTGCGCGACCACGACTTCTTCGTCCGGATCGGATACCCGGCTTTCGTCCCAGTCCGGCAGCGGGGCGTGAACGGCGGCGCTGAAGCCTTCTTCCTCGATGGCCTGTGCCGCGGAGCGCCCGATCACGAGGCACTCGAGCAACGAGTTGCTGGCGAGCCGATTGGCGCCGTGCAGGCCGGTGCACGACGTCTCGCCGACCGCGTAAAGTCCCGCGAGATCCGTGCGCCCGGCTAGATCGGTCACGACGCCGCCGCACGTGTAGTGCGCGGCGGGGACGACCGGAATCGGTTCTTTGGTAATGTCGATGCCGAATTCGAGGCAGCGGGCAAGAATCGTCGGAAAGTGTTCGCGCAGGAATTCGGCCGGCTGATGGCTAATGTCGAGATACACGCAATCGATGCCGCGTTTCTTGATCTCGAAGTCGATCGCGCGCGCGACGATGTCGCGCGGCGCGAGTTCCGCGCGTTCGTCGTGGTTCGGCATGAAACGCGTGCCGTCCGGCAGCTTCAGGATGCCGCCTTCACCGCGTACCGCTTCGGAAATCAGGAAGGACTTGGCGTATGGATGGAACAGGCAGGTCGGATGGAACTGGATGAACTCCATGTTCGCCACGCGGCAGCCGGCGCGCCAGGCCATCGCAATGCCGTCGCCGGTCGCAGTGTCGGGATTGGTGGTGTAAAGATAGACCTTGCCGGCACCGCCGGTGGCGAGCACGGTGTGGGGCGCTTCGATCGTCACGGTGCGGCCGCTTTGCAGATCGAGCGCGTACAAACCGTGACAGCGGCGGCCTGGCAGACCTAGGCGGTCGGACGTGATCAGGTCGATTGCGTAGTGGTCTTCGAGCAGGGTGATGTTCGGGTGACTGCGCACGCGCTCGCTGAGCGTGGCGACCACTGCATGGCCCGTAGCATCCGCCGCATGAATGATCCGGCGATGGCTATGGCCGCCCTCTCGCGTCAGATGAAAGCCGAGTTCGGCGGCGTCGTCTTTGGTGAACGGCACCCCTTGCGCGATCAGCCACTCGATTGCCGCCCGTCCGTGCTCGACGATAAAGCGGGTGGCTGCTTCGTCGCACAGGCCGCCGCCGGCGATCAGCGTGTCGCGCACGTGATTTTCAATGCTGTCTGTCGAATCCAGCACGGCGGCGATGCCGCCTTGCGCCCAGTCGCTCGCGCCTTCGGTCATCGATCGCTTGGCGACCACCGCAACCCGCCGTGTCTGCGCAAGATTGAGCGCGACGCTCAAGCCCGCCAGACCGCTACCGACAATCGCCACATCGAATTCCATCGCCTGCATCTCCGTCTTTCGTTTTGCCATGATGGCGCGCTATCCGCTCGCCGATAAACGAGAAAGGATACGCGCCGCGGCGCACGAGGGAAAGCTGGCTGATAGGCCTAAGACTGTCTTAAGCGATAAAGGACCGTTTAAGCAGCGGATAAAATGGCAACAGCGGGAGGGAAGGCAAAGGCGAGAGATGGCGCGCTGAATGCAAAAAGGCCTCGCACGAATGCGAGGCTTTTTTGTATGTCATTTGCCTTCGTCAGGCAGGAGCCAAGACTTACTTGATCTTGGTTTCCTTGTACTCGACGTGCTTACGGACGACCGGATCAAACTTCTTGATCAGCATCTTTTCCGGCATGTTGCGTTTGTTCTTCGTCGTCGTGTAGAAGTGACCCGTGCCTGCGGTCGATTCCAGCTTGATCTTGTCGCGTGCGCCTTTTGCCATGATCTACTCCTTAGGCTTCACCGCGTGCGCGCAGATCTGCGAGCACCGCGTCGATACCGTTCTTGTCGATCAGGCGCAGGCCGGCGTTCGAAACGCGCAGACGCACCCAACGGTTTTCGCTTTCCACCCAAATACGGCGGTTTTGCAGGTTCGGCAGGAACCGGCGCTTGGTTTTGTTGTTCGCGTGGGAAACGTTGTTGCCGCTCATCGGCGCTTTCCCAGTTACTTGGCATACGCGTGCCATGAGAGCACTCCTAATACGCTAATTCTGAGTTCGAACGCCGTGAAAGTTTCCCGGAAAGAACCGCGCTGAAATTCAGTCGCTTTTCCTTTCCGGAAGGCCTTGGTGGCTTCGGAACAGGGGGTTGGAAATAGGCAAACCGGAATTCTAGCAGAAAAAAAGCCGCAAAATCAAACCTTATTTGCGATGCCGGACTCGGCGCCGTGCCTTTATACCCCCGGGTTCAGGCCGGCTCACGGCCAGCCGGCGCGGGCGAACGAGTACGTGTGATCGGCGCCGATCACCAGATGATCGATCAGTTGCACGTCGATCAATGCCAGCGCGTCGCGCAGCGTGTGCGTCAAGCGGCAGTCGCTCGCGCTCGGCTGGACGGCGCCGGAGGGGTGATTATGCGCGACGATCAGGCTGGCGGCATTCAGGCTCAGCGCCCGCCGCGCGATCTCGCGTGGATAGACCGCCATGCGCGTCAGCGTGCCCCGCGCGCTTTCCTCGCAACGGATCAACCGGTGCCGTGCGTCGAGATAGAGCGATACGAAGACCTCATGCGGGCGGCCGCCGATCAGAAGGCGCAGGTAGTCCTGCACGGCTTCGGGCGAGTCCATGAGCGAGCGCTTGCGCATTCTGTCGATCAGCGAGCGCCGCGCCATTTCCATGATGGCGAGCAACTGCGCCTTTTTTGCCGGACCGATGCCGCGCAGGCCCTCGAAGTCGGTATGGCTCGCGTCGAGCATCGCGCGCAGCGAGCCGAAGCGATCGAGCAGTGTGCGCGCGACGTCGAACACGTTATGGCCCGGCAGGCCGGAGCCGAGCACCAGCACGATCATTTCGGTGTCCGACAGCACGCCCGGTCCGCTATCGAATAGCCGTTCCCGCGGCATGTCTTTTTTGTGCCATTTGCCGCTTGCAAGCGGGCGGGGCGCGGGTGTGCCGGCATCCGCGGCGGCGGCCGCGCAAGCCGCTCCAGTCGGCGCTGCGGACGGCGCCCGGTCGCGCTTCGCGGCAGCGGGCGTCCCAGCCTCGGGTAGGGTCGCCTTTGGCGGCGTTTCGTATGTCGTGCAGGCGCAATCTTCCATATGCTGATCCTCGTGGTTCGGGTTTGCGGCGGCGGGCGGCGCCCGAGCTTCCCGGCGGCGCACGCGACGGACCCAAGCCGCCGCCCGCTATGTGGCTTACAATAGCCATTTTGCGCACGGCACCCCGACGGTTTGCCACACGCGTCGACTGCGCCTGCGGCGCACGCGTACAGCGCGCTTCGACTGAGCGAGCACTGCATGAGCATCATCGACATTTCCGAAGTGAAGCCCGGTTCACATGTGACGCTTCACTACCGGCTTTCCCTTGCCGACGGCGCCGAAGTCATCAATACGTTTACCGATAAGCCAGCTACGCTTCTGCTTGGGGCCGGCCAGCTCGCGCCGCCGCTGGAAGATATTTTGCTGGGATTGAAGGTCGGTCACCATTCGACCTTTCAGCTAACGCCAGGTCAAGCGTTCGGCCCGCGCAATCCGGAGTTGATCCAGCGCGTTTCGCTGGCTACGCTGCGCGAAAACAGCATGATCGGCGAGGACTTTTCGCCAGGCGATCTGATCGAATTCAACGCGCCGGGTGGTGGCCGCTACGCCGGCGTCTTGAAGGAAGTCGGCGAAACGTCGGCCCTGTTCGATTTCAACCACCCGCTTGCCGGCCAGGCGCTGGCGTTTGAAGTGAAAATCATCGGGATTCTGTAAACATGAGCATCACGGATACGACTCTTGCCGAAACCGAGATCCTGCTGGCCCAGCCGCGCGGGTTCTGTGCCGGCGTCGATCGAGCCATCGAGATTGTCGAGCGCGCCATCAAGTTGCACGGCTCGCCGATCTACGTGCGCCACGAAATCGTCCATAACGCCTATGTCGTCGAGGATCTGCGCAAGAAGGGCGCAATCTTCATCGAACAGCTTGAAGAAGTGCCGGCCGGCAATACGGTCATTTTCAGCGCGCATGGCGTGTCGAAGGCAGTGCGCGCCGAGGCGGAGTCGCGCGGCCTGCGGGTGTACGACGCCACCTGTCCGCTCGTCACCAAAGTGCATATCGAAGTCGCGAAGATGCGCCAGGACGGCTTCGATATCGTCATGATCGGTCACAAGGGGCATCCTGAAGTGGAGGGCACGATGGGTCAGGCCGGCGAGGGCATGCATCTGGTAGAAGATATCGCGGACGTGCAGGCACTGACGCTGGCCGATCCCGAACGGATCGCGTTCGTTACGCAAACTACCTTGTCGGTCGACGATGCAGCCGAGATCATCGGCGCCTTGAAGGCGAAATACCCGGCGATCCGCGAGCCGAAGAAGCAGGACATCTGTTACGCCACGCAGAACCGCCAGGACGCGGTGAAGTTCATGGCGCCGCAGTGCGACGTCGTGATCGTAGTCGGCAGCCCGAATAGTTCGAACTCGAACCGGTTGCGCGAGTTATCCGAAAAGCTCGGTGTGCCCTCTTATATGGTGGACTCGCCGGATCAGATCGATCCGGTCTGGGTCGAGGGCAAACACCGGATCGGCGTGACGGCGGGCGCCTCGGCACCCGAGGTGCTGGCGCAAGCGGTAATCGGCCGGTTGCGCGAACTCGGCGTGCGTAACGTGCGCGCGCTCGACGGCATTGAGGAAAACATCGCGTTTCCGCTGCCGCGCGGACTAGGTCTGCCTGCCTGACAGTCTGTCAACACATCTGAAAGAAAAGCGCGCCCAAGGGCGCGCTTTTTTTTGCGCCCGCGAAATGGCTGCTCCATCAACAATAAAGTGCCGGATCATGGGGAAGTGGTGATTTCGGTGCCGCCGCGCGCAAATTATTTTGAATTGCGATTGCGTTTTTATTGAATTCGACTTCGATGCGACCCCGTTTTAAAGGCGTCAAAGCGGTCGCATCGATTTTTGGCGCACTAAAATAGTGCGCACGCTTTGATATCAATGGAAACGTAATACTTAACGCGAACCACTATGAAATCAGGCGTCGCGTCGGATCGCTGCAACACTTGATGCCATTGGGCGCAAGGGTGGTGCAACTGATGCACGAAAATAGTCGCAACCGGGTTGCGCCTTTGGGCGGATTTCGCTCTCAAAATAAGGTTGCAATGCAGGAAAACCCCACCGTTTCAACAATATTGCACGTCGCATAATTGGAGTTACAATGCGCGCGTTCTCAAGGCCTCCGGGTCCCGAACAATGGATTTTGCAAGGCGCAGGAGACCTACTTAATGCGAGTCAAATTTGCTTACGCCGTGTCCATCGTGACCGCGGTTGCGATGTTGACCGCGTGCGGCAAGAAGCAGGAAGGCGAGGCGGGCGCGGGTGCTTCGGCTGCGACAGCGGCGGCAGCACCGGCGAGCGAAGCGACTATCGTGAAGATCGGTCATGCGGCCCCATTAACGGGCGGCATTGCGCATCTTGGCAGGGACAATGAAAACGGCGCGCGTCTGGCGGTCGAGGAAATCAACGCGCGGGGCCTGACCATCGACGGTCACAAGATCCAGTTGCAGCTCGACGCGCAAGACGATGCCGCGGATCCGAAAACGGGTACGGCGGTCGCCGAAAAGTTCGTCGACGATCATGTCGTCGCCGTGGTCGGGCACCTGAATTCGGGCGTGTCGATTCCGGCATCGAAGATCTACAGCGATGCCGGAATCGTGCAGATCTCGCCGTCGTCGACGAATCCGGGGTACACGCAGCAAGGTTTCAAGACGACTTATCGGGTGGTCGTGACCGATGCCCAGCAGGGCCCGGCGCTTGCCAGCTACGCAACGAAAGTGCTTGGTGCGAAACGCATCGCGATCGTGGACGACTCGACCGTCTACGGCAAGGGACTGGCCGACGAGTTCGCGAAAACAGTACAGGCGAGCGGGGCGAAGATCGTCGCGCGCGAAGCCACGAATGACAGGGCTACGGAGTTCCAGGCGGTCCTTAAGAAGATCAAGCGTGTTCAGCCGGACGTGATCATGTTCGGCGGCATGGACGCAACGGGCGGGCCGTTTACGAAGCAGGCGGCGGCGCTCGGTATCAGGGCAAAAATCCTTGGCGGCGACGGCGTGTGTACCGACAAGGTGGGTGAGCTGGCGGGAACCGCCGTGCAGAACCTGGTCTGTTCGGAAGCAGGACTTGCGCTTTCGAAGATGGACAAGGGAGCGGACTTCGAAAAAAAGTACGTGGCCCGCTTCCACACGCCGGTGCAGATTTACGCGCCGTTCACGTATGACGCTGTGTACGTGATTGTCGATGCAATGAAGCGCGCTAATTCGATCGAGGCACCCAAGGTGCTGGCTGCGATGCCGTCCACCGATTACAACGGGGTAATCGGCCACATCGCGTTCGACGACAAGGGTGATTTGAAAGAGGGCGCCATTACGCTTTACGACTTCAAGGACGGCAAGAAAGCGGTTCTCGACGTCGTGAAGATGTGATGACGGGACGTTCAGCCTGACGGCACCGAAACCACCCAACGGTGCCGTTTTTGCATCCGCCATCGGTTCGTCCCCGACTGCATCCCGGTCGTAAGATGAATCGGGCGGCGGATAACCCTTACCGGTCTTTTACATCAGTACCCGCAGTGCCGTTGAGATTCCGTAACGCATCACCGCCCACCGGCTGATGAAGAGCGTGAATCCAGTTGCACGGGCTAAGGAGCATTAAATGGATATCTTCATCCAGCAGGTCCTCAACGGGCTGGTGCTTGGCAGCGTTTACGCCATCATCGCACTGGGCTATACGATGGTTTACGGCATCCTGGGCATCATCAACTTCGCGCACGGCGATGTGTTGATGGTGGGCGCGATGGTTGCGCTTTCAGCCATAGGCGTGCTGCAGAACCACTTCCCCGGCCTCGGCAACGTGCCGACGCTCGTCATCGCGTTGATCATCGCAGCAGTGGTTTGCTCGCTGGTCGGCTACACGATCGAGCGCGTGGCCTACCGGCCGTTGCGTAAAGCACCGCGTCTCGCCCCGCTGATCACCGCGATCGGCGTGTCGATCCTGCTGCAAACCCTCGCGATGATGATCTGGTCGCGCAACCCGCTGCCGTTCCCGCAGTTGTTGCCTACTGACCCGATCAATGTGATCAAGGCCACCGACACGACGCCAGGCGCCGTGATCTCGATGACCGAAATCGTGATCATGGTCGTGGCGTTCCTCGTGATGGGTGGTCTGTTGCTGCTGGTTCACAAGACCAAGCTCGGCCGCGCGATGCGTGCGATTGCCGAGAACCCGGGCGTCGCGAGCCTGATGGGCGTGAACCCGAATTTCGTGATTTCGGCGACCTTCATGATCGGCTCGGCGCTTGCCGCTCTCGCCGGTGTGATGATCGCGTCCGAATACGGCAACGCACACTTCTATATGGGCTTCATCCCGGGTCTGAAGGCCTTTACCGCGGCGGTGCTGGGCGGGATCGGCAACCTCGGCGGGGCGATGGTGGGCGGCGTGCTGCTTGGCCTGATCGAACAGTTGGGGGCCGGCTATATCGGCAACCTTACGGGCGGGGTGTTCGGCAGTAACTACCAGGACGTGTTCGCATTCATCGTGCTGATCGTCGTGCTGGTGTTCCGTCCGTCGGGCCTGTTGGGCGAACGTGTTGCGGATCGAGCATAAGGAGCAGACAGACATGACCTCAATTCAACCGATCGAGCCGTCCACGACGCTCATCCCCGAGAAGAACCTGACGAAGACGCTGACCGTCGGCATCGTCACCGCGATCTTCGTGATCGCCGCGCCAATGATCATCGGTGCCGCTGGCGGCAACTACTGGGTCCGCGTGCTCGACTTCGCGATGCTGTATGTGATGCTCGCGCTCGGCCTCAATGTGGTGGTCGGCTTCGCCGGCCTGCTGGACCTGGGCTACATCGCGTTCTACGCGATCGGCGCGTACACCGCGGCGCTGCTGAGTTCGCCGCACCTGACCTCGCAGTTCGAGTGGATCGCGCACCTGTTCCCGGGCGGCCTGCATACGCCGATCTGGATCATCGTGCCGATTGCGATGGGGCTCGCCGCGACCTTCGGCGTCCTGCTCGGCGCGCCGACCTTGCGTCTGCGTGGCGACTACCTCGCGATCGTGACACTGGGCTTCGGGGAGATTGTGCGGATCTTCATTAACAACCTCGACCGTCCGGTCAACATCACGAACGGGCCGAAGGGGATCACCGGCATCGCTCCAGTGTCGGCAGGCGGCTTCAGCCTCGCGCAGACCCACACGTTCCTCGGCTTCTCGTTCCCGTCGGTGTACATGTATTACTACCTGTTCGTGCTGTGCGCGCTGTTCGTGATCTGGACCTGTACGCGTTTGCAGCACTCGCGGATCGGCCGGGCATGGGCCGCGATCCGCGAGGACGAAATCGCTGCCAAGGCGATGGGCATCAACACCCGTAACGTGAAGCTGCTGGCCTTCGCGATGGGCGCGTCGTTCGGCGGCCTGTCGGGCGCGATGTTCGGTTCGTTCCAGGGCTTCGTGTCGCCGGAATCGTTCACGTTCTGGGAATCGGTGGTGGTGCTGGCGTGCGTGGTGCTCGGCGGGATGGGCCACATCCCCGGCGTGATTCTCGGCGCGGTGCTGCTCGCCGTGTTCCCGGAATTCCTGCGCTCGACGATGGGTCCGTTGCAGAACATGATCTTCGGCCATGAAATCGTCGATACCGAAGTGATCCGTCAGTTGCTGTATGGCCTCGCGATGGTCGTGATCATGCTGTACCGCTCGGAAGGCCTGTGGCCGTCGCCGAAGCACGAAGACAAGATTGCGAAACTGGCGAAGCGCGCCGGCAAGAAGCCGGTGCGCGCTTAAGGCCCGCAGGGAGAAATCATGAGCGATAACGTAAGCAACAACGTGGGCAGCGATCAGATCCGTCTGTCGGTGAAGGGCGTGAACAAACGCTTCGGCGGCTTGCAGGCACTGTCCGATGTCGGCCTGCAGATCAAGTCGGGCCAGATTTATGGCCTGATCGGCCCGAACGGCGCCGGCAAGACGACCTTCTTCAACGTGATCACGGGTCTGTACACGCCGGATTCGGGCGAGTTCAAGCTCGACGGCACTGCATACACGCCGACCGCCGTCTATCAGGTGGCGAAGGCGGGCATTGCCCGTACGTTCCAGAACATCCGTCTGTTCGGCGGCATGACCGCGCTGGAAAACGTGATGGTCGGGCGCCACGTGCGCACCAGGCACGGCCTGCTGGGCGCGGTGTTCCAGACGCCGTCCGAGCGCCGCGAAGAGCGCGAGATCAAGGAACGCGCGGTCGAACTGCTGGAGTATGTCGGCATTGCGCAGTACGCGGACTACACGTCGCGCAACTTGTCGTATGGTCACCAGCGCCGTCTGGAAATCGCCCGCGCATTGGCGACCGATCCGAAGCTGCTGGCGCTGGATGAGCCGGCCGCCGGCATGAACGCAACCGAGAAGGTGGAACTGACCAAGCTGCTCGACAAGATCCGCAGCGACGGCCGGACAATCCTGCTGATCGAACACGATGTGAAGCTGGTGATGGGCCTGTGCAATCAGATGACAGTGCTCGATTACGGCAAGGTGATTGCCCAGGGTCTGCCGCAGGACGTGCAGAAGGACCCGAAGGTGATTGAAGCTTATCTGGGTGCGGGGGTCCACTGATGGCTACGGCAATGTTGAAAATCAAGGGCCTGCAGGTCAATTACGGCGGCATTCAGGCAGTCAAGGGTATCGACCTCGAAGTCGCGCAGGGCGAACTGGTCACGCTGATCGGCGCGAACGGCGCGGGCAAGACCACGACGATGAAGGCGATCACGGGTCTGAAGCCGTACTCGGCGGGCGACATCGAGTACATGGGCCAGTCGATCAAGGGCATGCCCGCGCACGAACTGCTCAAGCGCGGACTGGCGATGGTGCCGGAAGGCCGCGGTATTTTCGCGCGCATGTCGATCGTCGAAAACATGCAGATGGGCGCTTATCTGCGTAACGATGCCGACGGCATCAAGGCGGACGTCGATCGCATGTTCGGCTTTTTCCCGCGCCTGAAGGAACGTGCGACGCAGTACGCGGGCACGCTCTCGGGCGGCGAGCAGCAGATGCTGGCGATGGCGCGCGCGATCATCAGCAAGCCGAAGCTGCTGTTGCTCGACGAACCGTCGATGGGTCTGTCGCCGATCATGGTCGAGAAGATCTTCGAAGTGGTGCGGTCGATCTCGGCGGAAGGCATGACCGTGCTGCTGGTCGAGCAGAACGCGCGTCTCGCGCTGCAGGCTGCGAACCGCGGTTACGTGATGGACTCGGGTCTGGTGACGATGTCCGGTGACGCCAAGCAGATGCTGGACGATCCGAAGGTGCGGGCCGCGTATTTGGGTGAATGAGCCGGTGAATAAGCTCGATTGAGTTTGCTATGTCTATGAAAAAGGCCGCATGCGCGATTTGCATGTGGCCTTTTTCTCTTGTGGGCACGCCCGGGGCTTAAGCTGCCGATGCAGCCGCTTCGCCCAGACGCTTGCCGAGACTGATCACCTCGTCGGCGCGATAACCAAGCGCCTCGTAAAACGCGCGTACATCGGCCTTCACGGACAAGACCTGCAAATTCAGCTTCGGGCACCCGCGTTCGGTCAGCGTTGTTTCGACGTGCGCGACGAGACGCGTGCCGATGCCATGCCGCCGCAGCGAAGCATCCACGGCGAGCGAATACAACCATCCCCGGTGCCCGTCGTAACCGCCCATCACCGTGCCGACAATTCGTTCGCCGAGTACGGCGACAAAGAACAGTTCCGGCTGTGTCGCCAGCTTGTTGGCGATCGACAGATGCGGATTGCGCTGCGGTTTCGTCACGTCCCGGTACTCCGGGAATGCCTCTTGCCACAGCGCGACCACGGCACCGGTGTCGCTCGCGTCGAAGCGGCGAATCGATAGCGTTGCGGCCGTCGTCATACGCGCGCTCCGGACGGTTACAGCGTGTCGAGAATCGAACGCAGCATCGCCATCATCTGGTCGATTTCTTCGTTCGTGACGTTCAGTGCCGGCATGAAGCGCAGCAGGTTCGGACGCGCCGCGTTCAGCAGCAGGCCGTCGGGCTGCATCACGCGCGCTTTCTCGACGATCTGATTGCCGATGTCCTTGCCGAGCAGCAGCGCACGCAGCAGGCCTTCGCCGCGTTCGCCTGCGAAGCCGCGTTCTTCCGACAACTCCAGCAGCTTCGTGCGCAGATACTCGCCGCGCGCGCGCACGCCTTCGAGGAAGCCCGGCGCCGTCAGTTGCGAGATCACCGAATAGCCGACCGCCGTCATCAGCGGATTGCCGTTGTAGGTGCCGCCCTGATCGCCCGCTTCGAACACGGCGATGTCGGCCTTTGCCAGCAGTGCCGCGAGCGGCACACCGCCGCCGATGCCCTTGCCGAGCGTCATGATGTCCGGCTCGATGCTCGACAGCTCATACGCGAACAAGGTGCCTGCACGGCCACAGCCGCTTTGCACTTCGTCGACGATCAGGAGCACGTTGTGCTGTTTGGTCAGCGCGCGCAGTTGCTGCATGAATTCGCGGGTGGCCGGAATCACGCCGCCTTCGCCTTGAATCGGTTCGAGCATCACCGCGACGGTCTTCGCGGTGATGAGCTTTTCCACCGACGCGATGTCGTTCAGATCCGCTTTCGGGAAGCCCGGCACCTGCGGCGCGTAGATCGTGTCCCAGCCCGGCTTGCCGCTTGCCGACATCGTCGCGAGCGTGCGGCCGTGGAAGCTGTGGTCGAACGTGATGATTTCGAACGCGCCGCCCTTGAATTTCTTGCCCCACTTGCGCGCGAGCTTGATCGCGCCTTCGTTCGCTTCGGCGCCGCTGTTCGCGAAGAACACCTTGTCGAAGCAGCTGTGCTGCGCGAGGAGGGCGGCGAGTTGCGCCATCGGGCCGTTGTAGAACGCCGGCGACGGATTGATCAGCAGTTGCGCCTGTTTGTTCAGCGCTTCGATCATGCCGTCGTTGCAGTGGCCGAGGCTATTGACCGCCCAGCCCTGGATGAAGTCCAGATATCGCTTGCCGTTATTGTCGTAGAGCCACGAGCCCTTGCCGTGCGTAAAAACGATTTCGGGCCGGTTCGTGATGTACATCAGCGACTCGATCGGGTACTCATTGAAATTCATGACGGCAGGCTCCAGGCGACGGGGTGAAGGGTGAATGAAGGTTTGGCCAAATGTGAAACGGGGGCCGGAAAAACAAAAAAGCCACGGCATGCCGTGGCTTTCATGATTCGAACAGCTTGCGCCCTGGTGCGGCGCGAATCCGTGACGAAGCCAGCGGCGTCCCTAGGGGAGCGGCGAGCGGCGACGTCGGAGTTCGGACTGGATGCGGTTCATGCGCGAAAGAATACGACAACGCGTGCAATGGTGTAAACCATGAATTTGCATGGATGCGCGTCAAGGCGGATTTTTGCGCATCCGTCTTATCGTTGACATGTTGTTCGCGAATGGCCCGACCGTCATACGAGCAGGCCGCGCCCCCCCTCAAACCGCGTTCGCCAGATCCGCCGCGCTCGTAAACGAATCCGCATAGAACTCGTCTTCCGGCAGCCCGTGATGCTGTGTGAAATCGCGCTGCGCCGATTCGACCATCACCGGAGCGCCGCACGCGTATACCTGATACGCCGACAGATCGGGCAGATCCTCGATCACCGCGCGATGCACGAAGCCGACGCGGCCCGTCCACGCATCGCTCGCGTCCGGCTCAGAGAGCACCGGCACGAACTTGAAGTTCGGAATCTCTTTCGCCCATTGCTCGGCCAGTTCGAGCAGATACAGATCCTTCTTGCGGCGCGCGCCCCAATAGAGCGTCATCGGCCGGTCGAGGTTCTTGAACACCGCGTGTTCGACAATTGCCTTCAGCGGCGCGAAGCCGGTGCCCGAGGCCAGCAGTACGATCGGCTTGGTCGAATCTTCGCGCAGAAAGAAGGTGCCGAGCGGTGCCTCGAAGCGCAGGATGTCGCGCTCTTTCATTGCGTTGAACACGTGATCCGTGAAGGCGCCACCAGGCATGTGACGAATGTGCAATTCGATCGGACCTTCGGCGTGCGGCGCATTCGCCATCGAATAGCTGCGGCGCTTGCCGTCCTTCAGAATGAATTCGAGGTACTGCCCGGCCAGATACTGCAGACGTTCGTTGGCGGGCAATTGCAGTTTCAGCACCACGACGTCGTCGGCCTTGCGCTCGATTGCGTTGACGCGGCACGGCAGCTTCTTGACCTGCACGTCGCCGACGCCGGCTACTTCGCGGATGTCCACTTCGAGATCGGAGCAAGCCGTCGCGCAGCAGAAGAGCGCCATGCCGCGCGTCTTTTCGTCGTTCGACAACGCCGACGACGAATGCTGACGCTGCTCGATCTCACCGCTGACCACGGTGCCTTTGCAAGAACCGCAGGCGCCGTTCTTGCAGCCGTACGGCAGGCCGATGCCTTGGCGTAATGCGGCGCTGAGCACCGGTTCGTCCTGTTCTACCTGAAACTGCCGGCCGCTTTGCCGGAGCGTGACGTTAAATGCCATAGAGAGTGTTCGAAAGAGAGTGTTCGAAATCGAAAAGTCGGTAATCGTTGTCGGACCCGCGATGCCAACTGTGCGGTACCTGCCGCGCTTGACGGCTACAATGCGTCCACCATGAAAGCGACACGAAACTTCCGCCGGCCACGCGTGTTGATCGTCGGTTGCGGCGATGTGGGTATGCGTTGCGTGCCCCTGCTGCAGCCGCGCGCGCATGTCTTCGCGCTGACCAGCCACGCCGGGCGCCGCGCCGAATTGCGCGCGGCTGGCGTGACGCCGCTGCTCGGCGACCTCGATGCGCGCCGCAGCCTCAAACGGCTCGCGGGCCTCGCGCCGACCGTGCTGCATCTCGCGCCGCCGCAAAAGACCGGCGATGACGACCGCCGTACCCGCGCGTTACTCGCTACGCTGAGTGCCCGCCGGAGTCGTGCTCCGGGTGCCGCGCGCGGCACGGTAGTGCCGGTCGCGCGGCTGCGCCGCGTTCGTGCTGCATGGATGGAATCTGAAGCAGCCAACATTGTACCCGACGGGGTGCGGCGAACCGCCGGCTCGCGCACGCCCGTGCGGCTGGTTTATGCCAGCACGACGGGCGTCTACGGCGATTGTGGCGGCGCATGGATCGACGAAACGCGTACGCTCCAAGCAGCCAATCCGCGCGCGAGGCGTCGCGTGTCAGCCGAGCGGCAACTGCGGCGCGCGACGGCTCAAGGCGCGATCGCGGCAAGCATTGCGCGGATTCCGGGTATCTATGCCGGCAACCGTCTGCCGCTGGCGCGGCTCGAAAAGCGCACGCCAGCGCTGATCGATGCAGACGACGTCTACACCAACCATATCCACGCCGACGATCTCGCCGCGATTCTCGTGCGCATGGCCACACACGGCCGGCCGGCGCGCGTGATCCATGCGTCGGACGATACGTCGCTGAAAATGGGCGAGTACTTCGATGTAGTGGCCGACGCGTTCGGCCTCGAGCGTGCACCGCGCATTACGCGCGCCGCCGCCGAGCAGCAGATCGAGCCGACTTTGCTGTCGTTCATGCGGGAGTCGAGGCGGCTCGTGAACCGGCGCCTCAAAGAGGAATTGCGCGTGCGACTGCGTTATCCGAGCGTTGAAGATTGTCTGCGTGAGGTTCGCGGCACAACTGACGCTCGAACCGCCGGCGAAGCTAAAGGGCGCGATTAAGCGCCACGATTCGATCCAATGTGTTCCGCCGCGAGTAAAAAGCAACCGCCCCGGGCGTCGCCCGGAAAAACGCGCGCCGAGCCGACCGTGCGCCGGCCGCGCGTGACCCAGCCGCCTTACGTCAACGCCGGCAGTGCCTCCAGTAACAGGAAGCACAGCATGGCGCCGATCAAGGCGCCGATAAGATTCGGATGATACTTGTGCCGCAGCCGCATCGTGGCCAGCAGTCCGCCGATCAGGACCAGCCCGAGGCACGTGAATGCAATCATCACGTACGAGAATTCGACAGTGCCGTGGATGACCATGGTGCCCCTCCTTGAACGCTTTGTAGTCTTTGTTTAATCGAGTATAGAGCGGGTTGTAAGGAAGAGCATGCTGCGATGCAGCGTGCGCCGGGGCTGCCAGCAAGGGGTTTGTGCGGTTGCGAACGTTTTTTTCGTGGCCGTTCAAGGCTTTAAAAGCGCGCTACCTGTTTACCCGCTCCGTAAAGATCCGAGGTCGGTTTCGTCGAGCCATTGCCACGCGCCTTCGGCGAGTGTGGCCGGCAATGCAAGTCCGCCGATCTGCTCGCGGTGCAACGCCTCGCAGCGGTTGCCTGCCGCGGCGATCATCCGTTTGACCTGGTGATATTTACCTTCCATCACCGTGAGTTCCAGTGCGTGATCGCCGCGCGCCTGCGCGTTCACGGCTGCGACCGGTTTGGGTTCGCCATGCAGCAGGACGCCGTCGCGCAAGGCGCTCAGCTGTGTGTCGTCGATCGGATGGCGGGTGGTCGCGACGTACACCTTCGGCACTTTGCGTTTGGGCGACGTGAACGCGTGCACGAACTTGCCGTCGTCGGAAAGCAGCAGCAGGCCGGTGGTGTCCTGATCGAGTCTGCCCACGCATTGAACGCCGCGTGCGGCGAACTGCGGCGGCAGCAGATTGAACACGCTCAGGTGATGCTGCGGCTCGCGCGAACATTCGTAGCCGGCGGGCTTGTTCAGCAGCAGATAGGCATGCTCGCGATACGGCCAGACGATGCCGTCGACACTGAACTGGAACGCGCCGTCATCGGTTGCGAAATCGGCGTCGGGATCGGTGTGGACAATGCCGCCGATTGTTACGCGAGCGTCGGCGATCAGTGCGCGGCATTGGCGGCGCGAGCCGAAACCCTGGGTAAAGAGGATGCTTTCGAGATTCATGGCGAGCGAAGAATAACACCGAGCCCTGTCTGGTTGCGGCGGCCGCGGCCTTCGCCGTGCAGGCGCTGATCATCGTCATGTCGCCGGCCGCGCGTCTTGCTCAGCTTCCCGAGCGTGCCGCAGCCGCGTGATGAAAACGGATTTTCATCGCGTAGCGTGACTGCGTGGCGAGTCCCGCCCGGTCGTCGGGGAAAACCCGCGAAAATGAAAATGAATTTTTTTCGAGAAGGTTTTCATGTAAATATAATTTCATTCATTTTGATTACGGTGTCAGCACCACTTCGCTCGCATGATCCATCACGTATCCGCTGCATCCAATCCCGCCGAGCAGGCCATCGCCGCGCGCATCACTGCGGCAATGCCGGTTTTGACGCCGATCCATCGGCGCATGGGCGACTACGTGCTGGCCAATCTGTTTCGCTCCGCCACCATGCGGATCGACGAACTGGCCAGTGTGGTGGGCGCATCGGTGGCAACGGCGAATCGCTTCGCTCGCGCGCTCGGTTTCGACGGCTATCCCCAGTTTCGCGAAGCGCTCGTGCGCGGCTTCGAAGCCACGCTCGCGCCAGTCGAACGGCTGCGCAGCGCGCAAGAGTCGCTCGCTCCCGGCGACGATCTGATCGACGCGTCGCTCGAACAGGCGGCAACCAATCTTCACTCCACCCGCACCGCGATCGATAGCGCCGCCGCCGAAGCCGCCGTCGAAGCGATCATCGCCGCGCGCCGTGTGTTCGTGCTCGGCGCGGGCTCCAGCGCGTTTCTCGCGGGCTTGATGGAACACGGCCTGATGCCGTATCACGACAACGTGCAGTCGCTTGCGTTGATCGGTGGACCCTCGCATGCCGCGCGGCGCCTGTTCACCTCGGACGAGGGCGATCTCGTCGTCGCCATCGCGTTTCCGCGTTATGTCGAGGACACCATCGAACTCGCGCGCCGTGCCGCAAGCCGCGGCGCACGCGTGCTCGCGCTGACCGACAGCCCGCGCTCGCCGCTCGCGCAATTCGCCGATCTCTCGCTCTATATCCGCTCCGAACGGCGGCTTGCGGCGAACGCCGATGCCGCCGTGCTGGCCGTCATCGAAGCACTCTGCGACGCGGTGGCGTATCGCGCGAAACGCTCGGTGAAAGCGGCTGCTGGCGTGACTGAATTCGTGTTGCCGTGGCTGACCGATCCACAAGCCGTGCCGTCCAGCACGCCGGATCGGCCCGCGCGCGCTTCTACCCGTACCACCCGCACGACCAAAGCGAAACGATGAACGCCAACGCAGTCATTGCCATTCACGGCGGGGCAGGCACCATCCTGCGCTCGTCGATGTCGGCCGGTGCCGAAGCCGAATATCACGCCGCCTTGCACGCAGTGTTGAGCGCCGGTCAGCACGTGCTTGCCGACGGCGGCAGCGCACTCGACGCCGTCAGCGAAGCCGTGCGTCTGCTCGAAGACTGCCCGCTCTTCAATGCGGGCCGCGGTGCGGTGTACACGGCCGCCGGCACGCACGAACTCGACGCGGCCATCATGGACGGCAGCACGCTCGAAGCCGGCGCGATCTGCTGCGTGAAGCGCGTGCGCAATCCGATTCTGGCCGCGCGCCGCGTGCTCGAAGGCAGTGAACACGTGCTGTTCACCGGCGAAGGCGCGGAAGCGTTCGCGGCCGCGCAAGGTCTCGAATTCGTCGAGCCGGCATATTTCCATACCGAAGCGCGCCATCGTCAATGGTTGCTCGCACGCGATCAAAAACGCGCGATGCTCGATCACGACGGCGCGACGCTCGCTGCCGCACGGTCTCCGAATGACGGCAATCCCACGCCGCACGAACCGATCGATCCGAATCGCAAGTTCGGCACCGTCGGCGCGGTCGCGCTCGACCAGCACGGCCATGTGGCGGCGGCAACGTCGACGGGCGGCGTGACCAACAAGCAGGTCGGCCGGGTCGGCGATACGCCGCTGATCGGCGCGGGCTGTTATGCGGACGACGCAACCTGCGCGGTCTCGACCACGGGCTCGGGTGAGATGTTCATGCGCATGGTCGCCGCCTACGACGTCGCCGCGCAGATGGCGTATCGCAACGTCTCGCTCGAAGAAGCGGCGAACGACGTGGTGATGAACCGTCTGCCGAAGATCGATGGCCGCGGCGGTCTGGTCGCCGTCGATGCGCGCGGCAATGTCACGCTGCCTTTCAACACCGAAGGTATGTATCGCGGGTTTGCCCGCGTTGGCGAGACGCCGGTGACGGCGATCTATCGCTAAGTCCGTCCCGCGCAATCACGGCTGCTGCCACTTTCACTGCAGCCACTGCATGAACTACCGCTAGCCGCGTTCGAATTCAAAGGAATCCATCGTGCCGACTTCATCGCACATCGTCCGCCCGCTTATCGAAACCTTGCCGCCGCAACGCGTGCTCGCGGTCGACGATCTGTCCGTCGCATTTCGCAGCGGCGAGACGACCTTCAACGCGGTGCGCAATCTATCGCTGACGGTCGAGCGCGGCGAGACGCTGGCGATCGTCGGCGAATCGGGTTCGGGCAAATCGGTGACATCGCTCGCGTTGATGCGGCTGATCGAGCACGGCGGTGGGCGCCTTGCCGGCGGCAGCATCGCCTTCCGGCGCCGCGACGGCAGCGTGCTCGATCTCGCGAAAGCGTCGTCCGGCACGATGCGTTCGATTCGCGGCGCCGATATCGCGATGATTTTCCAGGAGCCGATGACTTCGCTCAATCCGGTCTTCACCGTCGGCGACCAGATCGGCGAGGCGATCGCATTGCATCAGGGCAAGAGCCGGGCCGCCGCGCGTGCTGAAACGCTGCGTCTGCTCGAACTTGTGCGCATCCCCGAAGCGCGCCGCGTGGCCGCGCGCTATCCGCATCAGTTGTCGGGCGGCATGCGGCAACGCGTGATGATCGCGATGGCGCTGTCGTGCAAGCCCGCGTTGCTGATCGCCGACGAACCGACCACCGCGCTCGACGTGACGATTCAGGCGCAGATCCTGCAGCTGATCCGCGGCTTGCAGGACGAGATGAACATGGGCGTGATCTTCATCACGCACGACATGGGTGTGGTGGCCGAAGTGGCCGATCGCGTGCTGGTGATGTATCGCGGCGAGAAGGTCGAAGAGGGTGCTTCGGATGCGCTGTTCGCCGCGCCGGCGCATCCCTATACGAAAGCGCTGCTCGCAGCCGTGCCGCGCCTGGGCGCGATGGAAGGCACCGACCAGCCCGCCAGGTTCCCGATTCTGACGGTCGAACAAGCGGCCTTGACCGGCACCGACAAAGCCGTTCGACCCGCAGCCGCCGTAGCCGAAGAAGCGCAACCGTCGATCGATGAAAACGCGCCGCCAATCTTGCGCGTGCGTGATCTGATCACGCGCTTTCCGGTCAGGAGCGGTTTGTTCGGCCGTGTGACGGGCCGCGTGCATGCGGTCGAGAAAGTCAGCTTCGATTTGCGTCCTGGCGAGACACTCGCACTGGTCGGCGAATCGGGTTGCGGCAAATCGACGACGGGCCGTTCATTGCTGCGTCTCGTCGAAAGCCAGAGCGGCTCGATCGAATTCGACGGCAAGGACATCAGTTCGCTGACCGGCCCTGCGCTGCAAGCGCTGCGCCGCGATATCCAGTTCATCTTTCAGGATCCGTTCGCGTCGTTGAATCCGCGTTTGACGGTGGGCTTCTCGATCATGGAGCCCTTGCTCGTGCACGGCGTGGCGCAGGGCGCAGAAGCACAAGCGCGGGTTGCGTGGCTGCTCGAGAAGGTCGGCTTGCCGCCCGAAGCCGCGCGACGTTATCCGCACGAATTCTCAGGTGGTCAACGGCAACGCATCGCCATCGCGCGCGCGTTGGCGTTGAATCCGAAAGTCGTGATCGCCGACGAATCCGTTTCCGCGCTGGACGTGTCCGTGCAGGCGCAGATCGTCAACCTGATGCTCGATCTGCAACGCGAACTCGGCGTCGCGTATCTGTTCATTTCGCACGACATGGCGGTGGTCGAGCGCGTCAGTCATCGCGTCGCGGTGATGTATCTCGGCCAGATCGTCGAGATCGGTCCGCGCCGCGCAGTGTTCGAAGCACCGCAACATCCGTACACGAAGAAGCTGATGGGCGCGGTGCCGGTGGCCGATCCGGCGCGCCGCCACGCGAAACGGATGCTTGCCGCCGATGAAATTCCGAGCCCGATTCGCGCGCTCGACGACGAGCCGATGGTGGCGCCGCTGGTCGCGGTTGGACCGGGCCATTTCGTCGCCGGGCATCGGGTCTGCGGCGCTTATTAAAGCCTGCATATTCAACCCTGATTTTTAAACCCGACTCTTCACTCGCACCACAACCCGTTTCAATTCGCAGCCTGGAGCCAACCTCATGAACCTGCTGGTCCCGTCTTCTCCGTTTCGTTTGCGCGCGCTGGTCAGCGGCGGCGCGGTGGTGTTCGCGATGCTCGCGGGCAATGCGGCGCACGCCGAAACGACTGCCGTGATGGCGGTCGCCTCGACCTTCACGACGCTCGATCCGTACGACGCCAACGACACGCTGTCGCAAGCCGTTGCGAAGTCGTTCTACCAAGGCATGTTCGGTTTCGACAAGGACATGAAGCTGGTCAACGTGCTGGCCGACAGCTACGAAGCAAGCGCGGATGCACGCGTCTACACGATCAAGCTGCGCCAGGGCGTCAAGTTCCAGGACGACACCGATTTCAACGCCGCGGCGGTTAAGGCCAACTTCGACCGCGTCACCGATCCGGCGAACAAGCTGAAGCGCTACAACATGTTCAACCGCATCGACAAAACCGAAGTGGTCGATCCGTACACGGTGAAGATCACGCTGAAAGCGCCGTTCTCGGCGTTCATCAACGTGCTCGCGCATCCGTCGGCGGTGGTGATCTCGCCGACGGCGCTCAAGAAGTACGGCAAGGACATTGCGTTCCACCCGGTCGGCACCGGACCGTTCGAACTGGTGAAGTGGGATCCGGCAGGCGATCTGACGGTGAAGAAGTTCTCCGGCTACTGGAAGAAGGGTTACCCGAAGGTCGACGCGATCGACTGGAAGCCGGTGGTCGACAACAACACGCGTGCTGCGTTGATGCGCACCGGCGAAGCGGACTTCGCGTTCCAGGTGCCGTTCGAGCAGGCCGCGCAATTGCAGTCGAGCCCGAAGGTCGATCTGATCGCGTCGCCCTCGATCATCCAGCGCTATATCAGCCTGAACCTGAATCAGAAGCCGTTCGACAATCCGAAGGTGCGCGAAGCGCTGAACTACGCGGTCAACAAGGAAGCGCTGACGAAGGTCGTGTTCGCCGGTTATGCGACGCCGGCTGACGGCGTCGTGCCGCAGGGCGTCGACTACGCGGTGAAGCTCGGCCCGTGGCCGTACGATCCGGCGAAGGCGCGTGAACTGCTGAAGGAAGCGGGTTATCCGAACGGTTTCGAAACGACGCTGTGGTCGGCCTATAACTACTCGACCGCGCAGAAGGTGATCCAGTTCGTGCAGCAGCAACTGGCGCAGGTCGGCATCAAGGCGCAGGTCGAGGCGCTCGAGGCGGGTCAGCGTGTCGCCAAGGTCGAGAGCGCGCAGGATGCGGCAACCGCGCCGGTGCGGATGTACTACGCGGGCTGGTCGTCGTCGACGGGCGAAGCGGACTGGGCGATCACGCCGCTGCTCGCGTCGGTTTCCTTCCCGCCGAAGATGGTCAACACCGCGTACTACAAGAACGACACGGTCGACAGCGATCTGAAGCAGGCGCTCGAAACCACCGATCGCACGCAGAAAGCCGCACTTTACACCGATGCGCAAAAACGTATCTGGGCCGACGCGCCGTGGATCTTCCTCGTCAAGGAGAAGGTCGTGTATGCGCGCAGCAAGCGTCTGTCGGGTGCTTACGTGGCGCCGGACGGCTCGTTCAATTTCGACGAGATCGCAATCAAGTGATGAGCTGACCGTCGAGCGCGGCGTGTTCCATAAGAGCGCGCCGGCCGGACGGTCGCTTTCTGACGATCCATCGCTGTCTGCCTCATTGCCGGATTGGGTTTCATGCTGAACTTCCTTGTCAAACGTCTCTTTGGCTTGCTGCCGACGCTCTTTATCGTCTCGGTGCTGGTCTTCCTGTTCGTGCATCTGTTGCCGGGCGATCCGGCGCGGCTCGCCGCCGGCCCCGATGCCGACGAAGCGACCGTCGCGCTGGTGCGCGCCGACCTCGGCCTCGACCAGCCGATGGCGCAGCAATTTGCCCACTTCTTCGTGAAGATCGCGCACGGCGACTTCGGCACGTCGACGCGCAGCAAGCGGCCGGTCAGCCAGGAAATCGGCGAGCGTTTCATGCCGACGCTGCTGCTTACGCTTGCCAGCATGGTGTGGGCGGTCGTGCTCGGCATGGGCATCGGCATCGTGTCGGCGGTCTGGCGCAATCGCTGGCCGGACCGGCTCGGCATGACGCTCGCGGTGTCGGGCATTTCGTTTCCGGCCTTCGCGCTCGGCATGCTGCTGATGGAGATTTTTTCGGTCAAGCTCGGCTGGCTGCCGATTGTCGGCGACGGCTCGTGGCAGAGCTACGTGCTGCCGTCGCTGACGCTCGGCGCGGCGGTGGCCGCGGTGATGGCCCGCTTCACGCGCGCCTCGTTCATCGAAGTGATGAACGAAGACTTTGTGCGCACCGCACGCGCCAAAGGTGTGCCGGAGCGGCTCGTGATCGTCAAACATTGCCTGCGCAACGCGATGATTCCCGTCGTCACGATGATGGGCCTGCAGTTCGGCTTTCTGCTGGGCGGCTCGATCGTCGTCGAAGTGGTGTTCAACTGGCCGGGCCTCGGACGCCTGCTGGTGGACGCGGTTTCGATGCGTGACTATCCGGTGATTCAAGCCGAGGTGCTGTTGTTCTCGCTCGAATTCATCATCATCAATCTGGTGGTGGACGTGCTGTACGCCGTCATCAACCCGACCATCCGTTTCAAGTGAGGCTCGCATGAGCATCTCAGTCGCCGAGGCGAATGCGGCCAAGGCCGCCCTCGTAGAAAGCACGATCCGCACGCCGTGGAGCGAGTTCTGGCGCAAATTCCGTAAGCAGCACGTGGCGCTCGCCGCGGGCATTTTCGTGCTGCTGCTGATTGTGGTCGCGATCGTCGCGCCGCATATCGTGCCGTACGACCCGGAAAACTTTTTCGACTACGACGCGTTGAACGCGGGGCCAACGGCCGCGCACTGGTTCGGCGTCGATTCGCTGGGCCGCGACATTTTCAGCCGCATTCTGGCGGGCTCGCGTATTTCGCTGGAGGCAGGTTTTCTGTCAGTGGCGATCGGGGCGTTGATCGGCACGTTCTTCGGCCTGCTGGCAGGTTATTACGAAGGCTGGTGGGACCGCATCACCATGCGGATCGCCGACGTGCTGTTCGCATTCCCCGGCATTCTGCTGGCGATCGGCGTGGTGGCGATTCTCGGCAACGGCATGATCAACGTGATCTGCGCGGTGGCGATTTTCAGCATCCCCGCGTTTGCGCGGCTCGTGCGCGGCAATACGCTGATGCTCAAGCAACTGACCTACATCGAAGCGGCGCGCAGTATTGGCGCATCGGACTGGACGATCATCGTGCGGCATATTCTGCCGGGGACGATTTCGTCGGTGGTGGTGTACTTCACGATGCGTATCGGCACGTCGATCATCACGGCGGCCAGCCTGTCCTTTCTCGGACTCGGCGCACAACCGCCGACGCCAGAGTGGGGCGCGATGCTCAACGAGGCACGCGCCGACATGGTCACCGCGCCGCATATCGCGCTGTTTCCGAGCCTCGCGATTTTCCTCACCGTGCTGGCGTTCAACCTGCTCGGCGACGGTTTGCGCGATGCACTCGATCCGAAGCTCGACCGGCCATGAGTTTTACAGAACCTCAAAACGCGCCGCATATCGGCGTATTGCCGCGCGGTCCGCTTGGCACGATCGCCGATGTGCAAGGGGTGACAGCCGGACATTGCACGTTGGACGACGGCACGGTGCAAACCGGCGTCACCGTGATCCATCCGCACCGTGGCGATCCGTTTCTCCACAAGGTGCCGGCCGCTGCGTCGGTGATCAACGGTTTTGGCAAGAGCGTCGGGCTCGTGCAGGTCGAAGAACTGGGCTTGCTGGAAACGCCGATTGCATTGACCAACACCTTTGGCGTCGCGGCGGTGGCGCAGGCGCAGATTCGCGCGGCGATCCACACGAATCCGCGGATCGGACGCGAGTGGTCGACGCTCAATCCGTTGGTGTTCGAATGCAATGACGGATACCTGAACGATATCCAGGCGCTGGCAGTCCGTGAGCAGCATTACAACGAGGCCTGGGCTGCGGCAAGCACTAACATCGCAAGCGGTTCGGTCGGCGCGGGGCGCGGCATGTCGTGCTTCGATCTGAAGGGCGGGATCGGCAATGCATCGCGCGTGGTCGACGTAGCGGGGCAGGTCTATACCGTCGGCGCATTGGTGCTGGCGAACTTCGGCCGCCTGCCGATGCTGACGATCGACGGTGTGCCGCTCGGCCGCATGCTGGCCGGACGTGCGTCCAAAGCCGCCGCGGCGGCAACTGCGGCAGGCCAGCCGGAACAAGGCTCGATCATCATGATCGTCGCCACCGACGCGCCGCTTGACGCACGCCAACTCAAACGTCTGTCGTTGCGCGCGGCGGCGGGCCTCGCACGAACCGGTTCGGCGTACGGCCACGGCAGCGGCGATATCGCGTTGGCGTTTTCAACGGCCTACACCGTGCCGCACGATGCCGATTTTGTCGCGTTGCCGCCTTTGCTCGCAGACGCGCGCCTCGATCCGTTATTCCGTGCCTGTTCGGACAGCGTCGAGCAAGCGGTTGTCGATGCGTTGTGGAGCGCCACCTCGGTGACGGGCCGCGACGGTCATCGGCGCTTATCGCTGCACGACACCGTTGCCGACCTCGCTCAACTTCTCAAGCGATCTTCCTGATGAAAGTCCTGATTTCCGCCGATATCGAAGGCGTGGCTGGCGTGTTCCATCCTGAACAAACGCGTGCGGGCAACGGTGAGTACGAAGCCGCACGCCGCTGGATGACGCTCGAAGCCAATGCCGCGATCGAAGGCGCGTTTGCTGGCGGCGCGACGCACGTGTGGGTCAACGACTCGCACGGCGGTTTCCGCAATCTGTTGCCCGATCTGCTCGATGCGCGCGCCCAGCTGGTGCTCGGCAAGCCGCGCACGCTCGGCATGATGGCCGGGCTCGAATACGGCGCGGCGCTAGTGTTCATGATCGGCTATCACGCCATGTCGCAAACGCGCGGCATCCTCGCGCACACCGTCAATAGCTTCGCATTCGCGCGGGTTTCGCTGAACGGTGTCGAAGTCGGCGAGGCGGGATTGTATGGCGCGCTGGCGGAAGAATATGGCGCACGTGTGGCGCTTTTGTCCGGTGACGATGTATTCGCCGAGGAAACGTCGCCGTATTTTCCGGGTGCCCGATTTGTCGTCACCAAGAGCGCGACGGGTCACGCGAGCGGCGTCACGCAAACGCCGGCCGCCGCACGTGATGTGATCGAAAGTGCCGCGCGCGAGGTGGTGCAACAGCACATCAACGCCGGTCATGCGCCGCAAGCCACGCGCGCTGCAGCAAAACCGGTCGAATGCGAATTGCGCGTGCAAACCGCCGCGCTCGCCGATCTGTTTTGCCAATGGCCGACGCTTACGCGCGTCGATGCCGTGACGTTGCGCTTTAGTGCGGCATCGGCGGAACATGCGGTCCGCATGTTGAACTGCCTGTCGGCGATGTCGTTCATGTTGCGCTAGCCGTATACCGAGGAACGATGCGGGGCAAAGCTCGCGCATTCGCCTGAAGCCGGTTACTGCTGCCGGCTGAGTTCTCTCGCCGCCCGATCGATCACATCGGCGATCGCACCGGCATGCGACACCGGCGCAAGATGGCTCGATGAGATCGACACGACCTTCGCACCCATCCGGTCGGCCATGAATTTTTCGACTTCAGGCGACACCGCGCGATCCTTCGTTGTCAGCACGTACCACGACGGCTTCTCTTTCCATGCCACCTGGCTGACGGTTTCGCTGAACGCCTTCGCGGCGATCGGCTGTTGCGCGGCAGAGAGCACGCGCGTCAGGCTTTCGGGGACGTCGGCGGCGAAGTCGGCGTGATACCTGGTGCGGTCGAGCCAGAGAAAGCCGCTCGGGTCGGCGACGATGTTTTTGCCCGCGGGCATCGGCGCCGCGCGTTTCAGCAGATCCGTCGCCGATTCATGCAGGTCAGGCGCAATCGCCGCTACGTAGACAAGGCCGGCGACGTTCGGCGCGTTCGCGCCCGCTTCGGTGATCACCACGCCGCCCCAGGAATGCCCAACCAGCATGACCGGGCCATCCTGACGCGCGAGCACGCGGCGGGTGGCGGCGACGTCGTCGGCGAGGGAGGTGAGCGGGTTCTGCACCGAACTCACGTGATAGCCCTTCTGCTGAAGCTTCGCGACAACGCCATTCCAGCTCGACCCATCGACGAAGGCGCCGTGAACCAGCACGACGTTGCGCACGGGGCCGGTCATCGCTGCGGGTGGTGTGGGGGCGGCTGCGGTCGGCGCAGCGGGTGCTGCTGGCGCTACGGGCGCTGGCGCGGGGGCTGCGGCTGGCGTTGCCGGTGCTTCAGGAGCCGGTGATTCCATGTCTGGCGCGGACGCCGGTTCGGCGGCGGGTTCGGCAGTGGGCGCCGCGGTTTGCGCGACGGCGCTGGCCCCAGCGAACCAGAGACACAAAGCAGCAGCGCAAAGCAGACGTTTGGGCGACATGTTGAATCTCCGAAGGCTGAAACCTCGACTAGGGGCACCATACCGAAGCGGCGCGCCGTGTCAATCGATATCGTCGTGGTTAGGTGCGGCGCAGAACCAAGCGCGGGTTGGTCCCAGTATTTAGGCAATATCGGCCGCGGTAAAATTTACGGTTCTGCCCGGGCAGGCCATAAGTCTGATCGGGTGATCGATATCCATACTCTGGGGCGCAATTTTGAATAGTGCACGGCAGCAAGATGGCCTGAAGCGCGGGCTTAAGAATCGCCACATCCAGCTGATCGCGCTGGGCGGCGCGATCGGCACCGGTCTGTTTCTCGGCTCCGCCAGCGTGTTGCAGGCAGCTGGCCCGTCGATGATTCTCGGCTACGCGATCGGCGGCATCATTGCATTCATGATCATGCGGCAGCTCGGCGAGATGGTCGCGCAGGAGCCGGTCGCCGGTTCGTTCAGCCACTTCGCGTATAAATATTGGGGCGATTTTCCCGGCTTTCTGTCCGGCTGGAATTACTGGGTGCTGTATGTGCTCGTGAGCATGGCCGAGCTGACCGCAGTGGGCACCTATGTGCATTACTGGTGGCCGGGTGTGCCAGCATGGGTATCGGCACTGGTGTGCTTCGCCGGCATCAACGCGATCAATCTCGCCAACGTCAAAGCCTACGGCGAAACCGAATTCTGGTTTGCGATTATCAAGGTGGTCGCGGTGATCGGCATGATCCTGTTCGGCGGCTATCTGCTGATCAGCGGTCACGGCGGTCCGCAGGCCTCGATCACCAATCTCTGGGCTAATGGCGGCTTTTTCCCGCACGGTTTCCACGGCCTGTTCATGATGCTCGCGGTCATCATGTTTTCGTTCGGCGGCCTCGAGCTGATCGGTATCACGGCGGCCGAAGCCGACGATCCGCAGCGAAGCATTCCTAAGGCCGTGAACCAGGTGATTTACCGGATCCTGATTTTTTACATCTGCTCGCTGACGGTGCTGCTCTCGTTGTATCCGTGGAATCAGGTGGCCGCCGGCGGCAGCCCGTTCGTGATGATCTTCTCGCAGATCGGTTCGACGCTGACGGCGAATGTCCTCAACGTGGTGGTGCTGACCGCGGCGCTGTCGGTGTACAACAGCGGCGTGTATGCGAACAGCCGGATGCTCTACGGTCTTGCGGAACAGGGTAATGCGCCGCGTGCGTTGATGAAGGTCGACCGGCGCGGTGTGCCGTATATGGCGATCGGTTTGTCGGCGCTCGCTACCTTCACCTGCGTGATCGTCAACTATCTGATTCCGGCCGAAGCGCTCGGCCTGCTGATGGCGCTGGTCGTCGCCGCGCTGGTGCTGAACTGGGCGCTGATCAGCCTGACGCATCTGAAGTCGCGCAAGGCGATGGTCGCGGCGGGCGAGACGCTGGTGTTCAAGTCGTTCTGGTTTCCCGTCAGCAACTGGATCTGCCTCGCGTTCATGGCGCTGGTCCTCGTGATTCTCGCGATGACGCCGGGCTTGTCGGTATCGGTGTGGCTCGTGCCGGCGTGGCTGGTCGTGATGTGGGGCGGCTATGCGTTCAAGCGTCGACGTGCGATAGCGGGTGGGGGCGTGACGGCGGCGGAGTGATAAGTAAGGGATGTGGCGGCGTGGCGTGCGCTCTTGCGCGCATGCCGCTTGATCCACGCAGGCGGCGCGATTGGCTGGTTGGCTGCAATGCGTAGACTGCCGGCGAGATCGCCGGAAACGACAAACCCCGCAGGCAGAACGCGCTGGCGGGGTTCGAGGAACAGCTGAAGACTGTGTGTCGGTGGAACGCAGTCGAAATCTTTGGTGCCCAGGGCCGGAATCGAACCGGCACGCCTTGCGGCGGGGGATTTTGAGTCCCCTGCGTCTACCAATTTCACCACCTGGGCGGGTCTTGCAGCGCACGCGCCAAGGTATGGCGCACGGCGAAGACGGAGATTATGGCCGAAAATTCGACGGCGGGCAAGCCAGTCACATCCAGCGCTTGCGCGGTCTTCAAACCGTGCGGGAAAACCGCTCAAGGGTTTGCTGGCCGAGATAACGGTCGAACACCATCGCGATGTTGCGCACCAGCATGCGTCCGGCCATCTGTACTTCGAGCTTGCCGCCGCTCACCGACACCAGCCCGTCTTCGTCGAAGCCGCGCAAGCGTTCTAATTCCGGCGCGAACGTATCGGCGAAACGAATCCCGTAAGCGGCTTCGAATTCGTCAAAGCGCAGCTCGAGATTGCACATCAATTGCGCGATCACATCGCGACGCAGACGATCGTCCGCGGTGAGCCGCACGCCGCGCGTGATCGCGAGCCGGCCAGCGTCGATCGCCGCGGCATAGCCGGACAGATCCTTGACGTTCTGCGCGTACACATCGCCGACCTTGCCGATCGACGATGCGCCGAAGCCGATCAGATCGCATTCCGCACGCGTGCTGTAGCCCTGAAAATTCCGATGCAGCGTGCGCTGTGCCTGAGCGCGCGCGAGTTCGTCGGTGGGCAACGCGAAGTGATCCATGCCGATGTAGACGTAGCCCGCGCTCGTCAGGCGCTCGACGACCCGTTGCAGGAGCGCGAGCCGCACCGCGGGCGAGGGCAGCATGGCAGGGTCCATCTGACGCTGCATCTTGAACTGCTGCGGCATGTGCGCATAAGCGAACACCGATAGCCGATCGGGCGCGAGTTCGAGCATGGTGTCGAGCGTGCGGCTGAAGCTGTCGACGGTTTGATGCGGCAGGCCGTAAATCAGATCGACGCCGATCGAGTGGAAGTCCGTGTCACGCGCGGCCTGCATCACTGAAGCGGTCATTTCCAGCGGCTGAATCCGGTTGATCGCCTGCTGCACCACTGGATCGAAGTCCTGCACGCCGAGGCTGAGCCGATTGAAGCCGAGCTTGCGCAAATGCGCGATGGTCTCGGGCGATGCCTCGCGCGGATCGACCTCGATCGAATATTCGCCTTCGGTATCGGGCAGCAACGTGAAATGCTGGCGCGCCGCTGTCATCAGTTCGGCCATTTCGTCGTGCGACAAAAAGGTTGGCGTGCCGCCGCCCCAATGCAGTTGCGACACCGGACGCCGCGTGTCGAAATGCGCCGCCTGCAGCGCCATTTCACGCTTCAACCGTTCGACGTACGGACGCGCATGCGCGCGGTTCTTCGTGGCGACCTTGTTGCAGCCGCAATAGAAGCACACGGTGTCGCAAAACGGAATGTGGAAGTACAGCGAGAGATCCGTGGCGGATGCGCCAGGGTCGGCGGCGGCGCGTAAATAGTCGGCGGGATCGAACGCGTCGCGGAACTGCAGGGCGGTCGGATAGGACGTATACCGTGGACCGTTCGCGCTGTATTTGGCGAGCAGGTCGGGGCGGAATAGCGTGTCGGCGGTGGTCATGAGGGGCTCGGGTCTGACGGCCACCGTTGAAGAGGCAGGAGCCGGCGACGTCGCGCGACCGGATCGAACAGCGCAGGCGCCTCTTGAGCGTGGCCTTTTGTATTCGTCAAGTTTACGTGAGCGATTGCATGCCGGATTGTGTAAAAAGGTCGCATGTGAGGCGATGGCACAATGCGGGTCTGGCAACGTGTTGCCGATGTTCGAGTTCAGGAAAAATGCTGTGAGCGATGTAGTGACAGGTGAGATGAACAGCGTTGTGAAGCGCGAGTCCCCGTTTCATGTGGACGGTCACGCGTGCCGCCCCGATTGCGGCGCGTGCTGTATCGCGCCGTCGATTTCGAGCCCGATTCCAGGCATGCCGCACGGCAAGCCGGCGGGCGTGCGCTGCGTGCAGCTCGGCGACGATCTGCGCTGCGCTATCTTCGGTCAGCCGGAGCGGCCGGCATGCTGTTCCGGTCTGCAACCACAGACGGAAATGTGCGGCACGAGCCGCGGCGAAGCGCTCGCCTGGCTCATCGAACTTGAAACGCAAACTCAACCGCAACCGGCGACGCGCCGATAGCACGCGCGACGAGCCGCCACGCAATCCAGCACGGCAAACCGGCCCAACACAACGCAACCGCATGTTCGAGAAGGCTTTCACAGGAGATTTCGCATGACTCGACCCGCTGCGCCGACCCGGCGCCGCTTCCTGCTTGCAGCGCTGACCAGTTGCACGGCGTTTGGCATCACGGTGTCGCTGACCGCCTGCGCCGCGTCGATTTTTCCGTTCATCCCGTCGCATTACACGTTCTCGCAGCAGCAGGTGCAGGACGCGGTGCAGCGTAAATTCCCGTATCAGCGCACGGTCTCGCAGGTATTCGAGGTCGCGCTGACCAATCCGGTGGTTGGCCTCCTGCCGGACGCCAACCGAGTCTCGGTGAAGCTCGACGCGCGGCTCGCGAGCTCGTTCATGCCGCAGCCGGTCGACGGCGTATTCACGCTGTCGAGCGAACTTGCCTACGACGCCGCCAGCAAATCGGTCGTTCTGAAGTCGCCGAACGTCGACAACGTAAGCGTGAGCGGTCAGGCGCAGGCCTACACGCAACAGATCAACGCCGCCGCCGCGCTGCTCGCCACGCAGTTGCTGACCAACTATCCGATCTACACCTTCAAGCCCGAACAGCTGCAATTTGCCGGCGTGAACTACGAACCCGGTACAATCACAATCCTTACAAACGGCATACGCGTACAAATCGTCGAGAAGTGACGATGTGCGCGGCCGGCAGGGCCGCGCGCTACCGTGCGGACCCTGTTCCGACTATCTACAGCGATAAGGGTCACGGATGGACTGGCTAATGGCTTGCAAGGCGCTGATTCTGGGCGTCGTCGAAGGGCTGACGGAGTTTTTGCCGGTGTCGAGCACTGGCCATCTGATTGTCGTGGGCAGTCTGCTCGATTTCACTGACGAACACGCAAAAACATTCGATGTCGTGATCCAGCTCGGCGCGATTCTGGCTGTCTGCTGGGAATTCCGCCGTCGTATCGGCAGCGTGGTGGCGGGCCTGCCGAGCCGGCCCGACGCGCGCCGCTTCACGCTGAACGTGATCATCGCGACGATTCCCGCAGTCGTGCTCGGCTTGCTGTTCGAAAAGGCCATCAAGGCGGCGCTGTTTTCGCCCGTGCCGGTTGCGTTCGCGCTGGTGGCGGGCGGCGTGGTGATCCTGTGGGCGGAGGCGCGCCAACGCGCGCGAGGCGACGCCGCGCCGCGCGTGCAGAGCGTCGACGATCTGACCGCGCTGGATGCGTTGAAAGTCGGCCTCGCCCAGTGTTTCGCGCTGATCCCGGGCACGTCGCGCTCGGGATCGACGATCATCGGCGGGATGCTGTTCGGTCTCGATCGGCGTGTCGCCACGGAGTTTTCATTCTTTCTCGCGATCCCGATCATTTTCGGCGCGACCGCTTACGAGCTCCACAAAGGCTGGCAGGTGCTGTCCGCCGACACGCTCGGCGTATTCGCGCTGGGCTTCGTGGCCGCGTTCGTTAGCGCTTTCATATGCGTGCGCTGGCTGCTGCGCTATATCGCCTCGCACGACTTCACCGCGTTCGCGTGGTACCGCATCGGCTTCGGGCTGTTGATCCTGCTGGTAGGCTACAGCGGGGCGTTGAGCTGGGCGGAATGAGTTTTTAGTCGCCGCTCGAAAGAAATGAAAAAGGTCCGCGAAATGCAGACCTTTTTTGTTTTTGGCTAGCGCGCTATGGAGCGGTTTTACGCGGCTTTGCGCTTCCTGAACACCAGATCCCACACGCCGTGTCCGAGCCGCAGTCCGCGGCGCTCGAACTTCGTCACCGGACGATACTCGGGGCGCGGTGCGTAGCCGTCGGCAGTGTTATCCAGCGCGGGTTCAGCGCCCAGCACTTCGAGCATCTGTTCGGCGTAGTTCTGCCAGTCGGTCGCGCAATGTAGATATGCGCCCGGCTTCAGCCGCGACACAAGCAGCGCGACGAACTTCGGCTGGATCAGCCGGCGCTTGTGATGACGCGCCTTGTGCCACGGGTCGGGGAAGAAGATGTGCACGCCGTCGAGGCTGTCCGGCGCGATCATCTGTTCGAGCACTTCGACTGCGTCGTGGTGAATGATGCGGATGTTCGACAACCCTTGCTCGCCCATCAGCTTGAGCAGCGCCCCGACGCCCGGCTCGTGCACTTCGACGCCGAGAAAATCGTCGTCCGGACGATGCGAGGCGATCTCCGCGGTGGTCGCGCCCATCCCGAAGCCGATCTCCAGCACGCGCGGCGCCTCGCGGCCGAATACGCTGTTCCAGTCGGGCTGCTGCGGCGTGAACGGCACGACGAAACGCGGTCCGAGTTCGTCCATCGCGCGGCGCTGGCCGGTCGACACGCGGCCGGCACGCGTGACAAAGCTGCGAATGCGGCGTCGATGCAGTGCTGCTTCGGCGGGTGTGTCGCCTTCAATGGGTTCGCCTTCGGTTTCACCGGAATTCGGCGGGAGGTCGTCCGGCAAGCCGGCGTCGTTTGGATCGTGGATCATCGTCGATGCTGCTACAAGGGTGAGGGCTTCGAGGCTGCATGGCGTGCCGTCAGGCGCGGTCCGCGCGGTCGTGCGGCGCGGTGCCGCCGCTCGCACAGGTTGCCATGCCAAACCGCCGCCACTATAAAAAAACCGCCTTCATGGAGGCGGCTCGTGCTGGATTCCGCTGAAAGCTCAGCAGGAGGTGGAGCGGGCGTTGCAAGTGCGCGTAAGGTAGCACAACCGAAAAGGGTGCGTCCAGACGACGGGTAGACGGAAATCGGGGGTGAGATTACATTCCGATTACTTAAATTTAGATTCGATGATCTGGGAAACGAATCATTGGTGTTGACGCAATGAGAAGGCCTCTGTTGATGGGCTTTGTTTCCGCCATTTGCTGTATCAGCGTGGTGCGAGCAGCGGATGTCAACGCGCCGCGCTTTGACCGAGTTCCGGCACGACAGCCGTTTGATCGTGGTTCGCGGCAGCAGGAATGAAACGGGTAGCGGAACTCTTACTACTACGCGTTGGACAGGCGGCTTCAAGCTGGTGAGAAGGCCGTTGAGAAGATTGCGAAGCAGGTTGGGTTGGAACTGGCAAGTCGCCAAGGCAGGCTGGAAAGAATCTGGAGCGGGCGATGGGAATCGAACCCACGGCTCTAGCTTGGGAAGCTAGGGTATTACCATTATACGACGCCCGCAGAGCGCATAATTCTACTCGGGAAAGGGTGGTTTGCGCAAATCGCGCGGCCGCCACCCTTTCCCAAACGGCGCATCGAGCGCCGTTCAGATCACGAAGTAAGTCAACTGAACGGCCGCGCGCGTCACTACCATCAACAGTACCTGCACGATCACGAACAGCAGAATCGGCGACAGGTCGATGCCGCCGAGCTGCGGCACCACACGGCGCAGCGGATTCAGAAACGGCGCGGTCAGCTGATACAGGATCGGCATGGCGGGCGAACGCGGATTGAGCCACGACAGCAGCGCCATCAGGATCGTCAGCCAGATGATCAGATTGAGCGCCCATTTGATGAGGGTCAGCACCGCAACGATCAGCAAAGTCGGCAAGAGCGTGAGCGGATCGGCGCCGGTGAGCCATACCATCAGCACCACGTAGACGATCGCGGCGATCAGGGCCGCGACGATGCTCGCCCAGTCGATATTGCGCGTACTCGGCAGGATGCGCCGCAGCGGCAGCACGATCCAGTTGGTGGCTTGCAGCACCGCGTTCGTGACCGGGTTGTACGGCGGCATGCGCACGACCTGCAGCCAGGCGCGCAGCAACAGCGCGGCGCCAAACAGCGTGAAGACGGTATTGAGCAGAAAACGGGCGATATCGCCAAACATCTCGTGTCCTTATCCTTCGAATGGCGGCCGTCGATCGGCCGCAGGGCGCTGACGCCGACCAATCGGTGCGCCAGCAGGTTCATTTGGATTCCATGCGCCGTGCCCACGGGACCGCGTGTCCCAAGCAGTGGCGCAGTGATTCGATACCACGGTATTCAGGCAAGCCGAATCGGCGAGCTCCGCACCGCCGAGCCGTCCTGGCTCACCGCAAATCACTGCGAAATCTTGATCTCACTGATCAGGATCGTACCGTTGCCGCCGTCGGTGTAATTGGGGATGTCGGCGATCAACTGCTCCGAAGCCGGCTTGAAGACCTTGTAGAAGTCGTCCGCGTTGTCGAACAGGAAGTGTCCTGCCGCGACATACGGCGGTGGCGTGCCTGGCGGCCCGGCGTTGATGCCGACGTCGACCGACCAGCCCTTGAGCGACGGCCCAAACAGCCTTGCCGCAAGCGGCATGTGCGTGACGCAGTAATACTCCGCGTCGAAGTGGCCGTTTTCCCGGTACGGATAGAGGATGCTGACCTTGATCATTGTGCGTTCTCGTCTGTTGGTCCCGAAGCGCGGCGCGGGTGGATTGCGCGCCGCGCCGGTCGTCACATTATCACGGCTTACTTGACGCTTGCACCTGCTGCCGCCTGATTCAGCGAACGGTGAAGCGATTCTTCGACGGCTTCGGCGATCGCGTCGATCGCAGCGGGCGGCCTGGCGCGGCGCTCGGCCAGTCCCACTGCGCGCCGCGACAGCAAACCGTACAGCGCGGCATGATCGCCGCCCAGACCTTCCAGCAGCGCCAACTGCTTCTCCACGACACCGGTGTCGCCGCGCGACACCGGGCCGGCCAGCGCGTTGGGCAGGCCTTTGTCGCGGGCGGTTTCGATGGTGCCGGCCAGCATCGGCAGCAGCGCGCGCAGCGCGTCGTCTTCGGCAAAGCCCAGCGTGCGCCACAACGCGACGCATTCGGCGAGGCTGCACAGCGCGAAACTGGCGGCGTAGTGCGCGGCAGCGTGATACAGCATGCGGCCGCCCGCCGGGATCGACAGCGGATGGCAGCGCAACGCGACAGCCAGCGTCGTCAGCGCCTCTTTAAGCGCGCCGTCGGCCTCGATCGTGACCGAGCAGCCGGTGATCCGTTCGATGTCGGCGAGATCGCCGCTAAACAGGTACAGTGGATGAAAACCGCCGATCGATGCGCCCTGGTCGCGCGCCGGCGACAGTAATTCGACCGGCGAGGCGCCGCTGCAATGCACGAGCGCCTTGGCGTTCGGACCGCCTGCGGCGTTCGGGGCGAAGCGCAGAATGTGCGCTGTCGTACCGATACTGTCATCGGGAACGGCTACAAAGACGATATCGGCGGCGTCGACGGCCTGTTGTGGATCGTCGAATGCCGCGCAATGCTGGATTTGACTGGCGAGCCGGTTGGCCGAGTCCGCCGTGCGGCTCGCCACCGCCGTGACCGGATAGCCGGCGCGAGAGAAGCCGTGCGCGAGACAGCGCGCGAGCCGGCCCGCACCGATGAAACCGAGGCGCGGCAGAGAGGGCTGGGACATGGTTGCCTGCTCCAGACGGGACAG
This sequence comes from Paraburkholderia sp. SIMBA_030, assembly GCF_046535245.1. Taxonomy (NCBI): domain Bacteria; kingdom Pseudomonadati; phylum Pseudomonadota; class Betaproteobacteria; order Burkholderiales; family Burkholderiaceae; genus Paraburkholderia; species Paraburkholderia sp. SIMBA_030. The sequence goes on along the minus strand of NZ_JAWRXB010000028.1, from coordinate 15,563 downwards.
TTGAACGGGAAAGCAGAAGTATCGCGCATCCGTCCGCCGGTGGCGCGGCCTTGGCGTTCGCTTTCCTCAGATCAATTTGCGCGTCATATGGCGCGCCCGGCCGGTCATCCGGCGGCGCGCGTCCTGAGGGCTCAAAAACTGCTCACAATTTCCTGATGAGCCGGTTTGGCAGTTGCTGTTCTGGGTTGTTCGTCTCGCAGTCAGATTCGGGAGTAACCATGAATATTTTTTCTTACCGAAAACACTTGCGGTTCTTGACGCATTCGCAACGCCGCCGCTGGTGGGATCAGAGGAAGCGCTTGACCCCTCGCGTGCGCATCAGTGGCGCATACGTCCCACCTAACGTCTCCAGAGAATTCGCCTATGTGAAAGTAGGCTGACAGCTTCGCCTGCTCGAGGGTAAGAAGTGCCCGGTGCGTTTGTGCCGGGCATTTTTCGTTTGCGTTGTCAGGATTGAAGCTAATTTGTAATCAAAGATTACTGACAAGCCAGCGCCTTGCGCCCCGGGATCGGCGAGGCGGCCTATTCTCGGCTCCCGGATTCGCGTAACCCCTTGGTTTTCAGCCCGCTATGCGTTCCGATCGCGGCGCGTCATACGAATGCCGCCCGCAACCTATTTCCACCGATTGCAATTTGCAACAAATGCGAACAGATACGCGATGACTTTTTCGATACATTGATTGTGTGGCATGCAAAGCATGCAAGTCGGCGACCTTAGTGGGCCGCGCCAGGAGAACAAAAGTGAAAAAGGTCATTCCGTTTGTCGTTGCCGCCGCACTCGGCGTGGGGCTCGCCACTGCTGCGCAGGCGCACGTTTCTGTCGGTATCGGTATCGGGATTCCGGTCGCGCCGGCGTATCCGGTTTATGCCGCGCCGCCGCCGGTCTATTACGCGCCGCCGCAGGTGGTTTATGCACCGCCGCCGGTCTATTACGCGCCGCCCGTCGTGGTGGGTGGTTATTACGGCTACGGCCGTCCTTACTACCGTGGCTATTACGGTCACGGCCGCGGTTATTACGGGCATGGGTACTATCGCCGCTGATCACGATAGCGTGAGTGCGATAGAGCAGTTCACGTTCCCACAGTGCTTGTAACCTGGTCTATAGCTTGTTCGATGAGTTGTTGACGGCGTAACGCCGGCTTGATCGCTGGGTTACGCCGTTTGTGTTTTGCGAGGCCGCGTTCGTACTGAGGGCAGAGTATCGCCGCGCAAGTAACATTCCAAAGCATTGTCGAAGCTGAGAGAATGGCTGTTTAGCCACCGCTCTGGAGAGTTTCGCCGATGCAAGTGCTTCCCGCCCCCACTTTCGACGATGTACTCGACGCCGCTGCGCGTCTTGAAGCCGTCGCGCACCGCACCCCCGTTCTGACATCGAGCACGTTCAACGAGCGCACGGGCGCCTCGGTGTTCTTCAAGTGTGAAAATTTTCAGCGCATGGGCGCGTTCAAGTTTCGCGGCGCCTACAACGCGATCTCGCACTTCAATGCGACGCAGCGCGCGGCGGGCGTGCTGACGTATTCGTCGGGCAATCATGCGCAGGCAATTGCATTGTCGGCGCGCCTCGCAGGCATCCGCGCAACGATCATCATGCCGCACGACGCGCCCGCCGCCAAAGTCGCGGCGACCAAGGGCTACGGCGGTGAAGTGATCAGCTACGACCGCTACACGGAGAATCGCGAAGAGATCGGCCGGCGGCTCGCCGAAGAGCGCGGTATGACGCTGATTCCGCCGTACGATCATCCGCATGTGATCGCGGGGCAGGGCACGGCGGTCAAGGAACTGATCGAAGAAACCGGGCCGCTCGACCTGCTGTTCGTTTGCCTCGGCGGTGGCGGCCTGATCGGCGGCAGTGCATTGTCGGCGGCGGCCTTGAGCCCGGCGTGCACGGTGATCGGCGTTGAGCCCGAAGCGGGCAACGACGGCCAGCAGTCGCTCGCGCGTGGCGAGATCGTGCATATCGACGCGCCGCGTACGATTGCGGACGGCGCTGCTTCCACCCATCTCGGCGACTATACGTTCGCGATCATCCGGAAGCTGGTCGCGCAAATCGAAACGGTCAGCGACGAGCAGTTGATCGAGACGATGCGCTTTTTCGCGCAGCGCATGAAGATCGTGGTCGAGCCGACGGGCTGCCTTGCCGCGGCCGCAGTGCTCAACGGCATCGTGCCGGTGAAGGGCAAGCGCGTGGGCGTGGTGGTGAGCGGCGGCAACGTCGATCTGGCGAAGCTGGCGCAGTATCTCGCCTGATACATCGGCTGATGCCTGGCTGATGCGTGTTACGCAGCGGTTTTGGAAAGACGGAAGACGGCTCGCCAACGCGAGCCGTTTTTTAGCTCGCGGCGTGCGCGGTCTGCACGATCAGATCGCGATACCCGTTGACGATCACGCTATACGAGAAGTACGCGAACAGCAGCGCCGACAGCACGTGACAGGCGCGCAGCAAACCGGTGCCGGCGCGTTTGCGTCCGTGGCTGCCGAGTCCGCAGATAAAGATCGTCCAGCACAGGCCACCGAGAAAGAAGCCGCCGAGGAACACCGGCGCGGTGCTAACGCTGGTCGCACCGGCTTTCGCGATCAGCGCGCCGCCGACTGCCGCGAACCACAGAATCGCCGACGGCGACGACACCGCCAGCAACACGCCGCGCAGAAAACCGCGCCACGCGGACAGATGCGGCGCATTTGCGTCCGGCTCGCCTGCAACCGGCGGCGCCGATGCCGGGAACATCGCTTCGCGCGCCATTTTCCAGGTGAGAAACAGCAGAATCGCCGCGCCGCCGATCCACACGACCCAACGTACCGATTCGAACTGCAATAGTGCGGCCATACCCGCGAGCGCGAGCGCCGCGTAGATGAGATCGCCGATGCAGGAACCGAGACCCAGCCAGAAACCCGGCTTGAAGCCGTGCGAGAGCGTCAGCGAAATCATCGCGACGTTGACGAGACCGATATCCAGGCACAACGACAACGACAGAAAAAAGCCATCCGACATCATTGAAAAGGCATGCATTCGCGCAACTGTTCCATCAGTTTTGTTATTCAGACTTGTTTTGCCGGCTCGCTTTACAGGCCTAACTCGTTCCACAGCGCGTCGATGCGCCGTTTGACCGCGTTGTCCATCACGATCGGGCGGCCCCATTCACGATCGGTTTCGCCGGGCCATTTGTTGGTCGCGTCGAGTCCCATCTTCGAACCGAGACCCGCCACTGGCGACGCGAAATCCAGATAATCGATCGGTGTGCGATCGACCAGCACGGTGTCGCGCGCCGGGTCGATGCGCGTGGTGATCGCCCAGATCACTTCCTTCCAGTCGCGGATGTTCACGTCCTCGTCGACCACGACGATGAACTTCGTGTACATGAATTGCCGCAGGAAGCTCCACACACCGAACATCACCCGTTTGGCATGGCCCGGGTAGCTCTTCTTCATCTGCACGATCGCCATTCGGTAGCTGCATCCTTCAGGCGGCAGATAGAAATCGGTGATCTCGGTGAACTGCTTCTGCAGCAGCGGCACGAACACTTCGTTGAGCGCGACGCCGAGCACGGCGGGTTCGTCGGGCGGCTTGCCGGTATAGGTGGAGTGATAGATCGCGTCGCGCCGCATCGTGATGCGCTCGACCGTGAAGACGGGGAACCACTCCTGCTCGTTGTAATAGCCGGTGTGGTCGCCATACGGTCCTTCCAGCGCGTGTTCGTACGCGGCCGACGCGCCCTTGGCCGGACGCGGCGGCGCGCCGGCCGGGGCGGGCGAGGGCGCGCCTTCCTGAGGATAGATGAAGCCTTCGAGCACGATCTCGGCGCGCGCCGGCACCTGCAAAGTGTCGACGCCCGGCGTCATGCACCTGGCGAGCTCGGTGCGCCCGCCGCGCAGCAGTCCGGCGAACTGGTATTCGGATAGTGTGTCGGGCACCGGTGTGACCGCGCCGAGGATGGTCGCCGGATCGGCACCGAGCACCACGGCCACGGGATATGGTTTGCCCGGATTCTGCAGTGCGAATTCGCGGAAATCGAGCGCGCCGCCGCGATGGGCGAGCCACCGCATGATCAATTTATTTCGGCCGATCAGTTGCTGGCGGTAGATGCCTAAGTTTTGGCGGCTCTTATTCGGACCTTTTGTGATGGTCAGGCCCCATGTGATCAGCGGTCCCGCATCGCCCGGCCAGCAGGTCTGAATCGGCAGCTTCGCGAGGTCGACATCGTTGCCTTCCCAGACGATTTCCTGGCACGGCGGCGCGCTCACTGTTTTCGGCGCCATGTCCCAAACAGCCTTGGCGAGCGAAAACAGTTTGCCGGCGTCCTTGAGCCCCCTGGGCGGCTCCGGTTCCTTGAGTGCCGACAACAGGCGTCCGACGTCGCGCAGCGACTCCAGCGCTGCGCCATCCCCTTCACCGGCTTGTGCGTCGACACCCATGCCGAGCGCGACGCGGCGCGGTGTGCCGAACAGGTTGCCGAGCACCGGGAACGCATGCTCCTGCTTGCTCTCAAACAGCAAAGCCGGACCGCCGGCGCGTAGCACGCGATCGCACAGTTCGGTCATTTCCAGGATTGGCGAGACGTTTTGCGGGATACGGCGCAGTTCCCCGATCGTTTCGAGACGGCCGACGAAGTCGCGCAGGTCTTTGTATTTCATCTGGTCCGGTTCAGTGCCGTGCGAGCGGCTGGAATGAAGGGCGCGGCAGGTGATTGCAACGCCAAAACGATTGTCGATTTTACCTGTGTTGACTGGGCCACGTAGATCAGCCAAATGGTCCAAATGGCGGGGACTAATCGAGATAGCTGAAGAGGCGCGCACGGCGCGGTTTTCCACGCACTGAACACTGTTCATTATTACAATTAGTTATACATTTGACTATCTATAGTGTTGACGATCTATAAAACCCTGCATAGAATCCGTCCACATTGGTTGCAGGGCGTGAACCTTTTTACCACCGCCCCCGGTCCCTTCAGACGCAACGCGTCACCGTTTACCGACCCCCTGCACGGTATTTGACGGTCTTACTGAAGTCTTCGCCAGCGCCTGTTGACGCTGGTTTTTCGCGTGGGAGCCTCCGCCTGCATGTTTTTTTGGCATGCCGCGGTCTCTTTGCAAGATGGCTCCCCACAAACGGTATTTGCCGTTTTCCCGACGTCGCAGCTGCCCTAACCAGACAGAGCGCGCGATGTCTTGACTCTGCGAATGTGTGTTACCGCCTGTTCAACTGGCGGAGTTCGCGGATCATGCAACATGGGAGATCTGAATGAACGCCTGGTTATCGTGGCGTCCCGATGAGCGTATCGCACAAGTTGTGCGTGGTGCGCTGCGTCGCGGGACGCGAATGAGTCATCACCTGTTCAGCATCGTCGGCGGTTTCGCTGTCGTGCTGGCACTCGCGCTGTGGCTGATGCCGGCCTGGCGCGGAACGCTCGCCGCCAAGTTGATGCCGGTCATTTCGGCCGCTGTGCAAGCCGGTCCCGCCCGTCTGCTGCAGGGCAACCCGCTGCCGGCTTTCGGGCCGCCCGGCGGCGCGTCCTCTGACGACTCGCTGTCCGCGAATTCGACCAGCAACGATGCCGCTAGCGGCTCGAACAACGGCAACAATGGCGTTACCGCCAGCAACACCAGCTTCGACGGCGCTTTCGACGGTAGCGGCACGGCCGGAATGGGCGTGGCGGCGCTAAACGGGCTCGACCCGCGCACCATGCACAGCGTTAGCGCGCTGGCGCGGCTGATTCCGCAGCAACGCGTCTCGGCCGACGCACGCGACGATCGTGTGCTGGTTTCGACCCGCGAGCAGGATCTGGTCTCGTCGTATCTGGCGCGGCGCTATCGCGTCGCTCAGGAGCCGGTCAGCGAACTCGTGAAAGCGGCGTTCGACACCGGCCACGAAGTCGGTCTCGATCCGCTCCTGCTGCTGTCCGTGATGGCAATCGAATCGGGCTTTAACCCGTACGCCGAGAGCGGCGTGGGGGCGCAGGGCCTGATGCAGGTGATGTCCAAGGTGCATTCGGACAAATTCCAGTATTTCGGTGGCCAGAGTGCGGCGCTCGAACCGGTCGCGAACATCAAGGTGGGCGCACTGGTGCTGAAGGATTGCATCGCACGCGGCGGTTCGCTGCCGGGCGGCTTGCGTCTGTACGTCGGCTCGACCTCGCAGGACGACGGCGGTTACGGCGCCAAGGTCGTGGCCGAGCGTGGCCGTCTGCGCGATGTGGCGCGTGGCCGCAAGGTGCCGATCAACGCGCCGCAGGCGCCGGTTTTGACCGCGTCGACCACGGCTACGGCTGCCGCAGCGGGTAACGGCAAGCGCGTGCAGGTAACGCTCGATAATAGTCATCCGTTGAGCGCGGCAGCACCGGTGAAGCCGCCGGTTTCGGAGCAGGACGATGCTAGCTCCAACGCTACCAAGCATGTGGCGTCGGCTTCGGAGTTGGGCGCCTGAGGTTGCTGGCCCCGGTTGGCGTGACGCGATAGGCGGCTCCAATAAGAAAAAGGACACCCTCGGGTGTCCTTTTTTCGTTTGGCGCTGCGCCGCGCGGCAGTCAGTCTCATCAGACCTCGCTGCCGTTCCAGGCCTTCGATCAATGCGGCCCGAACAGCCTTCCCAATCGCTCGACCGCTTCTTCCAGCTTCGGATAGGTGGTCGCATACGAGAGCCGGATGTACGTCTTCGGCGCATGCGTGCCGAAGTCCATACCCGGAACCAGCACCACGCCCGCATCGTGCAACATTGCCCTGGTCAGCGCCGCGCTGTCGCCGGCTGCCGGATGCGCGACCGTGCCGCAATCGGCGTACACGTAGAACGCACCGTCAGGCACGACCGGCACAGAGAAGCCCAGCGATTCCAGCGCCGGTGCAATGAAGTCACGGCGGCGTTTGAATTCGAGGCGGCGCGCTTCGTAGATCGCGATCGTTTCCGGTTCGAAGCAGGCCAGCGCCGCGTGTTGCGCGAGCGCTGACGCGCAGATGAACAGGTTCTGCGCGAGCTTTTCGAACGCGCCGACCATTGCCGGCGGCACCACCAGCCAGCCCAAACGCCAGCCGGTCATGTTGAAGTACTTCGAGAAGCTGTTGACGGTGATGACGTCGTCGCCGAAAGAGAGCGCCGAGACAGGTTTCGCGTCGTAGCTCAGGCCCTGGTAGATTTCATCGACGATCGTAAAACCGCCGCGTGCGCGCACGGTCTTGACGATGCGCTCGAGTTCGGCCGGTTCGATCGACGTGCCGGTGGGGTTCGACGGCGACGCCAGCAGCACGCCGCGCGTGTGCTCGTTCCACAGACGCTCGACATCGGCGGCAGTCAGTTGGAAACGTTCGGCCGGGCCGCTCGGCACCATGACCGGTTTGCCTTCGGCGGCGATCACGAAATGCCGGTTGCACGGATAGCACGGATCGGGCATCAGCACTTCGTCGTCGCGGTCGACCAGCGCCGCGCACGCTAACAGCAACGCGGCGGACGCGCCCGCCGTGACGACGATCCGCGCCGGATCGACGCTGACGCCGTAGGCCTCGGCGTAATGTGCCGAGATCGCTTCGCGCAGCGCGTGCAAGCCGAGTGCATTGGTGTATTGCGTGACGCCGCGGCGCAGCGCGCTGGCGGCTGCCTCGATCACCGGCTCAGGGGCGGTGAAGTCGGGTTCGCCGATTCCCATGTGAATGATGTCGCGCCCATCGCGCTCCAGCAGCGCGGCTTCCTTGGCCAGTTCCATCACGTAGAAAGGCTGGATGGCGTCGACGCGGGCGGCAAGCCGCACCAAGGGTTCCGTCACGGAGTTCATACGATCAATCCAATTCAGAAGCAAAAGCGGGACGGCGCTGCACATGCGCATGCGTTCATGCGCGCGGCGCCGTCCTTGCGAACAGTCCAGCGGTCCAGTTGCCGGCGCTCCGGCGCTCCGGTGTTTCCAGCGAGGCGCATGGCTCATGCGCCTCACGCTCAATGCTTGCGAGCCGCCTGCGTTTCAGCGGCGCGCAGTTGCGCCGACAGCTTGTCCAGCACGCCGTTCACGTATTTGTAGCCGTCCGCGCCGCCAAACGTCTTGGCCAGCTCGACCGCTTCGTTGATGACCACGCGATAGGGGATATCGACGTGATTCTTCAGCTCGAACGCGGCGACCAGCAGCACCGCGCGCTCGACCGGCGAGAGCTGGTCGAGCGGACGGTCGAGGCACGGCGCGATATCGGCGGAGAGCGCTTCCGAGTCACGGATCACGCCGTGCAGGATGGCGTTCAGATGCTCGTGGTCGGCCTTGTCGAAGCCCTGCGCGCCGCGCAGTTGCGCGTCGATTTCACCGCCGGGCGAGCCCGACAGCAGCCACTGGTAAAGCCCCTGCGTGGCCAGTTCGCGGGAGCGTCGGCGTGCGCTCTTCATGCCTCTTCCTCTTCTTCGTCTTCTTCTTCGTCATCGCCACCGAGTTGCTCGAGTGCAACAGCGAGATTTGCCATTTCGATGGCCACGCGCGCCGCGTCACGACCTTTTTCGGTCATGCGTGCGACAGCTTGCTCGTCGGTTTCAGTGGTGAGCACGGCGTTGGCGACCGGAATGCCGAAATCGAGACCGATGCGCGTGATGCCCGCGCCGCTCTCGTTCGACACCAGTTCGAAGTGGTACGTCTCGCCGCGAATCACGGCACCCAGCGCGATCAGTGCGTCGAATTGCGCGCTTTCGGCGAGCTTTTGCAGCGCCAGAGGGATTTCCAGCGCGCCCGGCACGGTGACCAGCAGGACGTCTTCGCCGGTGACGCCAAGGCGTTCGAGTTCTTCGATGCAAGAATCGGCGAGGCCGTTGCAGACGGGCTCGTTAAAGCGCGCCTGGACGATGCCGATACGCAGTCCGTCGCCGTCGAGATTCGGTTGGTATTGTCCGATTTCCATGTGAATTCCGTAGTGTTTTGAGTGAGCGCCAAGCGCGTGAATGGTCGGATCAGCCTTAATGCGGAACCGGCGCGGTGCTGCCCGGCATTGGCACGAAGCAGGTGACTTCGAGGCCGTAGCCCGACATGCTGCCCAGCTTGCGCGGGTTCGACAGCACCTGCATCTTGCCGACCCCGAGTTCGCGCAGAATCTGCGCGCCGATACCGTAAGTCTTGAAGTCGACCGGCCGGCGTTTGAGCGCCTCGGCTTTTTCTTTCGAATCGAACGCCTTGAAAACGTCGATCAGGTGGTCTTTCGAATCGCCGCAGTTCAGCAGCACGATCACGCCGAGGTCGCGCTGGGCGATCTCTTTCATCGCCGCATCCAGCGTCCACGAGTGGGTCGACTCGCCGACTTCGAGCAGGTCCAGCACCGACAGCGGCTCGTGCACCCGCACCGGCGTGTCCTGCTCCGGGGTCGGCGTGCCGCGCACCAGCGCGATATGCGGCTGGCCGCTCGGCTGGTCGAGATACATCACCGCGCGAAACGCGCCGTGCGCGGTTTGCATGGTGCGTTCGCAAATGCGCTCGACGATCGATTCGGTGCGGCTGCGATAGTGAATCAGATCGGCGATCGTGCCGATTTTCAGATCGTGCTCTTTGGCGAATTCCATCAGGTCCGGCAGGCGCGCCATGGTGCCGTCGTCCTTGATGACTTCGCAGATTACCGCCGCTGGCGTGAGGCCTGCCAGCGCGGTGAAGTCGCAGCCGGCCTCGGTGTGGCCGGCGCGCACCAGCACGCCGCCGGGCTGCGCCATGATCGGGAATACGTGGCCCGGCTGCACGATGTGCTCGGCTTTCGCGTCCGGCGCGACCGCCGTGGCGATCGTGCGGGCGCGGTCGGCCGCCGAAATGCCGGTGGTCACACCTTCGGCTGCTTCGATGCTGACGGTGAACGCCGTGCCGTACTGCGTGCCGTTGCGATAGGTCATCAACGGCAGGTTCAGCAGCTTGCAGCGTTCCTGCGTGAGCGTGAGACAGATCAAGCCGCGGCCGTAACGGGCCATGAAGTTGATCGCTTCCGGTGTAACGAATTCGGCGGCGATCACGAGGTCGCCCTCGTTTTCGCGATCTTCTTCGTCGACGAGGATCACCATCCGGCCTGCTTTCAGTTCGGCAATGATCTCTGGGGTGGAGGCGAGCGTCATGTTGGCGAGATTTTCGAAGAAAGCGCGTATTTTACGCCACGCGCGCCTCCACGTCGCCTGTGCGGGATGGCATAGGCCGTTCGGCCTGACCGTTTAGCTGACCGGCGGGCGCCTGGCGCTCGATTTACGCCGTCATCGCGCTGGTGACTTTATTCACCCTGCTACCACCACGATAGCCAAGTCCTTCCGATCACCAGCGGAATGTTTCAAAGATGAAACGTGCCCTTTAACGTACCGGGCTGCGCAGACACCCATCACGTTGCATCGGGCGCGCGCCGCGACAGACGGACGTTTGTGCTCGTTAACGTGCCCGGCTGCGCGGACACCCGTCACATTGAATCGGAAGTGCGCCACGCCAGACGGATGTCTCAAAAATGGCACGTCTTCGACGCCGGACTCGACTGTCGCCGCACTCATTGCGTATACGCCCGGTTACCCCGGTTTCCAGGGCGGGCGGTGGGGGTCGTGGTGCCTCGCTCATAGCGGCTCTGTCGCTCCGCATGGGGAAATCCGTCTCACTTCTGAAACCAACATCCATGTCTGTTTCATTCGCCCCCTATGGCCATGGCTCGCCGTTGTGTCTCGCACCCTAGAGACCGCACATGGCCCAGTACTTGCGAGTGCCTTCGACACAAAGATAAGCAGTCACGCAGAACAACGAACACAAAACAAACCTCAACGGGGTACATCATGTGCAAGACCGAGCGCTTGACAGCGGGGACTTCAGCGCCTATTGGGCTGACGCGTCAATCAGACCGTCACCAGCGTACTGGCGTGCAGTAAATGCATTCCGCCGCAACAGAAGCCGCAGCGGAAGCGGCGGGACAGCGTGCCACTCGGGGGTGGGACCTGCCACCGACGTCCGGTATCGAAGACGATCCGCTGCTGGGTTGCCTTCTCATACTGACTCGACTGTTCAACCAGCCGGTGGGAGCCGACACCCTCATCGCCGGCCTGCCGCTGATAGACCACCGGTTGACGCCGGAGCTATTCATTCGAGCAGCGGCTCGCGTGGGCATGTCTGCCAAACTAGGCAGGCGTTCGCTGGAAAGCATCTCTGACCTGGTCCTGCCCGCAGTCTTGCTGTTGAACGACAGGCAGGCATGCGTGCTGGTACGCAGGAACACCTGTGGCAGCATGCAAGTCATCCTCCCCGAAACAGGCGCCGGAGAAGAAGAGGTCAGCCTTGAGGACCTGGAGCGACGTTATGCGGGCCATGTGCTGTTCGCCCGCCCCGCTCACCGGTTTGACCAGCGCACCGCGGAGAGTGCCGTGCCTCGCCCTCGCCACTGGTTCTGGGGCGTGGTGGGGCAGTCCTGGCCGATCTACGGCGAAGTCATGCTTGCGTCGATGCTGGTCAACCTGTTCGCGTTGGCCATGCCGCTTTTCACGATGAACGTATATGACCGGGTGGTGCCGAACCACTCGCTTGAGACGTTGTGGGCGCTGGCGGCAGGCATCATGTTGGTGATCGTGTTCGATTTGCTGATGCGTACATTGCGCGGCTACTTCATCGACGTGGCTGGCAAGAAAATCGACGTGATCCTCTCCGCCAACATGTTCGAGAAAGTACTCGGCATTCAGATGGCAGTGCGCCCGCCTTCCGTCGGCGGGTTCGCTTCCCACATACAGGAGTTCGAAGCGGTACGGGAGTTTCTCACTTCGGCTACCGCGGCCGCCCTGATCGATCTTCCGTTTTCGGTTGTATTCATTGTGGCGATGTTCTGGGTCGGCGGTGCGCTCGGATGGCTGCCGTTGATGGCATTGCCTCTCGTGATCGGCGTAGGAGTTGCCGTGCAGGCGCCGCTTGCACGGGCCGTGCAGGCCAGTCAGCGCCACGCGTGCCAACGGCAAGCGCTTCTGATCGAAACCCTCGTGGGCCTCGAAGCGGTCAAAGTCACTGGCGCGGAAGGACCGATGCAAGCCAAGTGGGAGCAGTTGCTCGGCCAAATGGCGAGGCTCGGGCTCCGGTCACGTTTTCTGTCGGGATGCGCGGTCAACTTCGCCATGTTTTCCCAGCAGGCCGCCTATCTCGCCGTGGTTTTGTGCGGCGTCTACATGATCGCGGACGACAAACTCACCACAGGCGGCTTGATCGCCTGCACTATTTTCACTGGCCGTGCGTTGTCGCCAATGAGCCAGGTGGCGACGCTCCTGACCCGCTACCATCAATCCCGCAATGCGCTGGCATCGATCGATGGGTTGATGAATCTGCCCGGTGAGCGCCCGGCCGACAAGAGCTTCGTGCATCATCCGACGCTGCGCGGTGACATCGAGTTCAAGAACGTCAGCTTTTCATACCCCGGCCAGAGTGGTGTATCGCTCGATGCCGTTTCGTTCCGGATCGTTGCTGGAGAGCGCGTTGGCATCATCGGGCGCGTCGGCTCGGGCAAGACCACTATCGAAAGACTCATCCTGGGGCTGTACCCGCCCAGTTCCGGAAATGTGCTTATTGATGGCGTCGAGCTGCGTCAGTTCGACCCTGCGGCGCTGCGGCGAGGCATCGGGCACGTGCCTCAAGATGTCATGCTGTTTAACGGCAGTGTGAGAGAGAACATCGTGCTGGGGGCACCCAGTACGGACGACGCCGCCGTGCTGCGTGCTGCACAAATCGCGGGCGTGACCGACTTCGTCAACCGCTTGCCGAACGGATTCGATCTGGTCGTGGGTGAGCGCGGCGAAGCGTTGTCGGGCGGTCAGCGGCAGGCCATCGCGATTGCCCGCGCAGTGTTGCTTTCGCCGCCGGTGCTGATGCTCGATGAGCCCAGCAGCGCGATGGACAACCGGTCCGAAGAGTTGTTCAAAGCGAGACTCGCGGCCCAGCTCGAAGGCCGCACACTGCTGCTCATTACTCATCGCGCATCGCTGCTCACGTTGGTCAACCGCCTGATCGTCATGGATCAGGGCCGCGTCGTCGCCGATGGGCCCAAGGAACAGGTACTGGCTGCCCTTGCAGGGAGGAAGCTCCATGTCGCTGCTGGCTAAGCCTGAAGGCGCGGACCCATCGCCGGCGTGCCGCCGGGTCGGGCTCAAACAGCTGGCCGGCCGAATTGGCGCAGCCATCAAGCCTCGCACGGACGACACGGCGTTCATGCGGGAGAGCTGCGCGGCGGCCATGGAAGGGCCGCGCTATTTCACCCACTGGATTCTCTGGTCGACGCTGGCCTTCTTCGTCGCTGCGTTCGTTTGGGCTGCGGTCACCAACGTCGACGAAGTGACTGTTGGAGAGGGGAAGGTGATTCCGTCCAGCCGGGTGCAAGTGGTGCAGAACCTGGAAGGTGGCATCGTGTCCGAAATCATGGTCCGCGTGGGGCAGGTCGTACAAAAGGGCCAACCGCTCATGCGCATCGACGATACGCGTTTTACGTCGTCGTACAAGGAAGGGCAGGCCAAGGATGCCGCATTGATTGCCCGGATCGCGCGCCTGAGCGCCGAGGCGAACAACACCCCATTCGTTGCGCCCGCCCAATTGGAGCAGACAAGCCCAAAGCTGCTGGAAGAAGAAAGATCGCTGTACGAGTCCCGCCAGCGTGAATTGCAGGCCAATCTGGCCGTGCTCAAGCAACAGGCCGACCAACACCGGCAGGAACTCGCGGAGAAACGCTCACGTGAAGCGCAACTGCTGCAAAGCTACAGCCTTGTCGCAAAGGAACTGGCGTTGACGAGCCCGCTTGTGCAGAAGGGTGCGGTGTCCGATGTCGAAGTCCTTCGGCTCGAACGCCAGGCCAACGACATGAAAGGCGACCTCGATGCGACGCGGCTGGCGATGCCGCGGCTGGACGCTGCCTATCGCGAGTCTCGCCAGAAGATTGATGAATTGACTGCGCACTTCCGTGCCGACGCGATGAAGGACCTGAATCAGGCCCGTGCCGAGCAGGCGGCTCTCAGCGCGGCCAATATCGCTCTGGAAGACCGTGTCACGCGCACGCTGGTGCGCGCTCCGTTGAGGGGCATGGTCAAGCAGATCAAGATCAATACCGTCGGCGGCGTGGTTCAGCCCGGCATGGATCTGCTCGAGATCGTCCCGCTCGGCGACACGCTGTTGATTGAAGCGCGTGTGCGTCCGTCGGATATCGCGTTTCTGCATCCAGGGCAGGATGCCACGGTCAAGCTCTCTGCATATGACTTCTCCATTTATGGAGGCTTTCCTGCGACCGTCGAGGACATTAGCGCCGACACGCTGGTGCCCGAACGACCCGGCGAGAAACCTGACAGTTACTACCGGATACTGGTTCGCACCAGGCAGAACAAGCCCAGTGGGCGGAGTGAGCCGGTCACGATCGTGCCGGGCATGATCGCTACGGTCGATATCCGGACTGGGCGCAGGACCGTGCTGCACTACCTGCTCAAGCCCGTGATCAAGACCAGGGAAACGGCGCTGCGCGAGCGTTGAGAAGACTGCAAACGAAGATCGATTGAAGATGCGGCCGCCACTCCGGGTCAATAACTGGGGGAGCAAGCATGGCCGACATCGTCAGCGCTATGCATACAAAGGCTAACGACAATCCTGCCTCGCGCGTCGGTTCGTAGTCGACCGAACGCCTGGCGATCCGATTTATTGCACGTCGGCGGAGCACTGTGGCACCGCACGCGACGGGCATCTTGCGCTGAGACGAGTTAACGATAACGGGGGCATCATGACGACCATTAGCAATGGAATTACGGTTTCCATCAGCAATACGCCGCAAGCCAACAATGATCTATTTACGTCGGCCCAGACAGGACTCACCGACAATGCGCTCGGCGTCGTCTATCTTAACGTGATGGCCAACGATCTCGGCGGAGCGGCCAAGACGCTCTACTCGATCGACTCCGGTACCGAAGCCACGACAGTGCTCGAGCAAACAGCCCTGCTGACTCAAGACACCGTCAGGGCGGAAGCCGTCAGCACAGACTACAGCGCACACGGTGCACACCTTTGGATCACGTCGGACGGAAAGGTGGGATACGACGCGAGTCATCTGGATTCAGCCTGGCTCTCGAACAGCTTCAACTCTGTCGGTTACGCACAAGACAGCTTTACCTATGCGATTCGGCTCGGCAACGGCACCCTGAGTTGGGCGACCGCCTATGTCGACATTGCGCCGCCTGCACCCGTCGTCACGCTGGCGCATGACACTGGCGTTTCGGCCGCAGACCACATCACATCCGATAGCACGCTCGCCGTCAGCGGGCTCGCGCATGGAGCGACGGTGCAGTACAGCAGCGATAACGGTGCACACTGGACCAGCGGCTTCAGCGCCGTGGAAGGGGTGAATACCGTGCAGGTCCGGCAGATTGATGTGGCCGGCAACGTCTCGGCGGCGGCCACCTTGAATTTCACAATCGATACGGCAGCCGGCGCCGCACCGGGGGTGGCGCTCGCGACCGACTCGGGCAGCAGCGCCAGCGATCATGTGACCAACGTCGGTACCCTGACGCTCGGTGGCGTCGAAAGCGGCGCGACCGTGCAGTACAGCATCGATAGCGGGGCGCACTGGACCAGCAGCTTCAGCGCCGTCGAAGGCGCGAACACCGTGCAGGTCCG
>NZ_JAWRXB010000176.1:0-347 GCF_046535245.1 Paraburkholderia sp. SIMBA_030 | reverse complement strand
CGAATCGGCCGATGCCGAAGCGCCGTCGAGCGATGCACGCGCGTGGCGCGAGACGTTCATGACGCTCTGCGCGCGCCTCGCGACGCTGGCCGCCGACGCCGATCTGCGCGCCTCGCTCAACAGCCATCTGGAAGACGCTGCGCGCGCGATGGCGCCGGATTTTTCGCGCTATCTCACGCATCACATCCGCGACACGGTGCGTAACTGGGACACGCGTGAAACCGCGCGCCTGATCGAACTGAAGATCGGCAAGGATCTACAGGAAATACGCGTGAACGGCACGGTGATCGGCGGCACGATCGGGCTCGGTTTATATCTGTGCTCGCATTTGTTCGACTGGCTGCGCG
>NZ_JAWRXB010000175.1:0-347 GCF_046535245.1 Paraburkholderia sp. SIMBA_030 | reverse complement strand
CAAACTGCCCGGTTCGACTGCCGCACCGTAGTGCGCTGTACTACCCGGCGTTTGCTGCGTTGCTGCGTCAGCAGCACAGAAACGAGATTATGAAGTCTCTTTTTCGTTTCGTCAACTTCTTTTTTTACGTTACCGTTTAAAAGCTTGTTGATCCTGCGAACCCGCTCGTTTCGTCGCGGGCTTCGCTGCGGTGTCAGTGACATCGAATTGCGAAGGAGGCGAATGCTAGTCACACGCATGACTTATTGCAAGCGGATTTTTGGTATGTCCTTCAGGCGTCAAACCGAGGCTTCAAACCGCACGACACCCCCAGCAGCAGCCCGCCAACGCATAGAACGGCACGCGGC
>NZ_JAWRXB010000174.1:0-347 GCF_046535245.1 Paraburkholderia sp. SIMBA_030 | reverse complement strand
CTAAAAACAAAAGAGCAAAAAAATGGCAATCGGTAGATTAAGTGTCTCGGTGGGAGTCAAAGGTAAAGGAGGCCCTCATGCCCAATATATTGCACGCGAGGGTAAATATGCTAAGTATAACGACGGCCTAGAAAAGTTGGAAGGAACAGGGTACGGAAACATGCCTAAATGGGCACAAACTGACCCCAATTTTTTCTGGAAAATGTCCGATGATAAAGAGCGAAAAAATGGTACATCTTATCGAGAGCATGTGATTGCTTTACCAAGAGAGCTAACAGCAGACCAACGCCATGAATTGATTAAAGAGTGGATTCATCAAGAAATTGGTGAAAAACATGCTTATCAAT
>NZ_JAWRXB010000173.1:0-347 GCF_046535245.1 Paraburkholderia sp. SIMBA_030 | reverse complement strand
GGTATTTTTCCGTACCTGCAATGTCGGGGAGGTGCTGATGCAAGGTGCCACCGAGGGTCACGTTCAGTAATTGTTCCCCCGGCAGATGCACAGCAGTGGAAGGTCCTGGCGGAGGGCCTCCCGTATGAGCGCCTGTTCCCAGGCGTCACGTGCCGGGCGGGGCGGATCAGTCTCTACGTGGGGTTCTTGCCCATACAAGGCAGGGTCAACGTCCCAGCCGCCGGGAATAACGAGTCCGTCCAACCGGCCAACAAGGAGTTCCACCACCCCCTGGTTAGTCGGCTGGGGCGGCAACAGCACGGGAACCCCTCCCGCCGCTGCAAGTGGAGCCAGATAGCTTTCCGGAA
>NZ_JAWRXB010001876.1:0-202 GCF_046535245.1 Paraburkholderia sp. SIMBA_030 | reverse complement strand
AAAGTAGGTAATCGTCAGGCTCCCCAGCAGCACCAGAAACCCCACCCCACAAAGGTGGGGTTTCTGCGTTTACGGCGCCGAAAACTGGCGTGCCCCTTGAAATGGCGCATGAACACAGCGGTTCGGTTCCTGCCCGGTCGAAGCGTATTTGCAATCAGGCCGTAGCCGTCAAACCGGCCGGTCAGTTCGCCGCCCCAGGTCA
>NZ_JAWRXB010001875.1:0-207 GCF_046535245.1 Paraburkholderia sp. SIMBA_030 | reverse complement strand
CGCTCGGCTTTCGATCGTGACCGTACTCATAAATCGAACGTCCGTTTTGCGGAAAGTTGGAAGTCCGTTCCGGGTCGCGTGCTGCCGCTCGTGGCAAGGCACAGGTCGAATGCAAAACGAAAGGCAAGTTTCGGCCAGTTACGGTCCTTCGACCGAGCGCTCAGGCGGACTCTTCAAGGTCCGCTCCACACTCGACAACGGTCAACC
>NZ_JAWRXB010001874.1:0-209 GCF_046535245.1 Paraburkholderia sp. SIMBA_030 | reverse complement strand
CCCTCAGCCGGGCTGAAGCCGGTGTTCCATGTAGAGCCGCCATCAGTCGAGTACTCGACCGTCGCGCCGCTCTCGACACCACCGAGGGTCAGGGTACCGACGCTGGTCACGTGATCGGTGGCGCTGCTGCCCGAGTCGGTGGCGAGCGCCACCCCGGGTGCGGCGGCCGACGTGTCGAGCGTAAAGCTGAAGCTGGTTGCGGCCGACAC
>NZ_JAWRXB010001873.1:0-211 GCF_046535245.1 Paraburkholderia sp. SIMBA_030 | reverse complement strand
CGGCAGACCGACGTGGCCGGCAATGTGTCGGCCGCAACCAGCTTCAGCTTTACGCTCGACACGTCGGCCGCCGCACCGGGGGTGGCGCTCGCCACCGACTCGGGCAGCAGCGCCACCGATCATGTGACCAGCGTCGGTACCCTGACCCTCGGTGGTGTCGAGAGCGGCGCGACCGTACAGTACAGCATCGATAGCGGGGCGCACTGGACCA
>NZ_JAWRXB010001872.1:0-212 GCF_046535245.1 Paraburkholderia sp. SIMBA_030 | reverse complement strand
ACCAGCAGCTTCAGCGCCGTCGAAGGGGCGAACACCGTGCAGGTCCGGCAGACCGATGTGGCCGGCAACGTGTCGGCGGCGACCAGCTTCAGCTTCACACTCGACACGGCCGCCGCCGCACCCGGCGTGGCGCTCGCCACCGACTCGGGCAGCAGTGCCAGCGATCACGTCACCAGCGTCGGTACCCTGACGCTCGGTGGCGTCGAAAGCGG
>NZ_JAWRXB010001871.1:0-219 GCF_046535245.1 Paraburkholderia sp. SIMBA_030 | reverse complement strand
CGCCTGATACGTAGCGGAGCCCGGATGCAGGCGTTGCTTGATGACCTCACCGATTTCAACCGGACCAGGCTGGGCCTGGGCATCAGCGTAACAGCCACGAGCGTCAACCTTGCAGATGTGTTTGCTGACGAGCTGGACGAGTTGCGCGCAGTTCATCCTGACAGGCAGATTGAGCTGCAGGTAAGTGGCAATTTACAGGGGCTCTGGGACGGGCGGCGC
>NZ_JAWRXB010001870.1:0-228 GCF_046535245.1 Paraburkholderia sp. SIMBA_030 | reverse complement strand
AGTGGCGTTGGTGTCCTTCGCCGGATCGGCTATGGAGGACCAGATGTGCTTGGGGAGGATGGGGACTTGGCCGATCTCGTAGAGCGCGGGGGACCAGGGCTTGTTGAACGTGCATGTCACCTTGTCGGAGCCCAGCGGAGTGACGGAGTCCAGGTACTCGAAGCCGCCCTTAAGCTTCTTCTGCAGCTGGAAGGTGTATGCCACATCGTCGGCGACGAAAGGCTGCCC
>NZ_JAWRXB010001869.1:0-228 GCF_046535245.1 Paraburkholderia sp. SIMBA_030 | reverse complement strand
AAGGCGCCCTGGCTTTGTCCCTGATTCCCCGTTTCCTGGTGTTGGGCGAGCCTTTCTGGGAGGCCGTGTGGCACGGAATCTTCTATGCCATCTCTTCCTTCAACAACGCGGGGTTCACCCCGCACTCGGACGGCGTAGTCCCCTACGAGACCGATCTCTGGATACTGGTCCCGCTGATGCTTGGCGTCTTCCTTGGAAGCCTGGGTTTCCCCGTGGTGATGGTGCTCC
>NZ_JAWRXB010001868.1:0-228 GCF_046535245.1 Paraburkholderia sp. SIMBA_030 | reverse complement strand
AGGTAGCATCACATCCATCAATATCACGCTAAATTCTTCAGTCATCAATGCATGATAGCCATCTAATCCTGTTAGCTGATGATCCACGATAAACCCAGCTTCGGTTAAGCCTTTTTTTATATACTCGCCAAGCTTCAATTCATCTTCTACCAGCAGTACTTTCATTGTGATTCCTCAATACGGTCATGATTGTTTAACGTTCTAACCAGCACAGGTGACAACATTGAC
>NZ_JAWRXB010001867.1:0-228 GCF_046535245.1 Paraburkholderia sp. SIMBA_030 | reverse complement strand
CACATGCATCGCCACCGTATCCCCGTTTGCAGTGCTCTGGATGATGAAAACCATTAGGAAAATCACCATGGTGGTACTCGTGTTGACGACCAGTTTCCAAGTATCGGAGAAAACCCAGCAACGGACCGGGCAGGGCCCAAAGAATCAGTACGGCGACCGCCCCAATAAACACTCAGGCACGGCCGTGACGGCGGAGGAAACCGTTCCCGTCGAGCGTGTCTGCCTGGA
>NZ_JAWRXB010001866.1:0-228 GCF_046535245.1 Paraburkholderia sp. SIMBA_030 | reverse complement strand
CATAGAGTGGAGAAGTCTGAAGGAGATCGGCGTGACGGCACTGCGCAACGATGCGGCCTTGTTCCAGCACGACAATGCGGTCGGCGTGCTGTACGGTCGCGAGACGATGCGCGATGACGAGCGGGGTGCGGTTTTGCGCGGCGTTGTCCAGCGCCCGTTGCACCAGCCGTACGCTGGCGGCATCGAGCGCGCTGGTGGCCTCGTCGAGCAGCACGATGGGCGGATTCT
>NZ_JAWRXB010001865.1:0-228 GCF_046535245.1 Paraburkholderia sp. SIMBA_030 | reverse complement strand
CCGGTCGCGAGCCAGCCGTCGGCGTCTAGCACCTGCGCGGTTTCGTCGGGACGATTCCAGTAGCCGAGCATCACCTGCGGGCCTTTCACGCACAGTTCGCCGGGTTCGCCGATGTTGGCCCACGTGCCGTCCTCGCGGCGAAAACGGACTTGCGTCGACGGCACGGGCAAGCCGATCGAGCCTTCGAAATCGCGCATGTTCTGTAGATCGACGGGATTGGTCGCGACG
>NZ_JAWRXB010001864.1:0-228 GCF_046535245.1 Paraburkholderia sp. SIMBA_030 | reverse complement strand
GAGGGCTTAAATCTCGGATAAACGTTGATAAAAGCGCTAGTAAAAAGGTTGGACAGAGATTTTATAAGACATTAGTGCGACATGATAGCGGCATAACGATAATAAAACTGCGTTTAATAGTATCGCAAGTCGCATTATCGTCATACCGAAAACACAATATGTCATACTGAAAAAACAGTGAGCTGACGATTAAATTGAAATGGTCGTATTCACACCACGGCTTGCTTC
>NZ_JAWRXB010001863.1:0-228 GCF_046535245.1 Paraburkholderia sp. SIMBA_030 | reverse complement strand
CGCGCTGCTGAAGATCTTCGTGAACCATGCGCTGCGCACGCTCACGCGCGAGCGGCTGCTCGAGCTGCTGCACGGGCCCGAGTACGACGGCACCGACCGCGGCATCGACGTCCAGGTATGGCGCCTGCGCCGCATCCTGGAAACGGATCCGTCCGCGCCGCGCTTCATCCAGACGGTCCGCGGGCGCGGCTACGTGTTCGTGCCCGACGGCGAGGCCCATGCGCAAGC
>NZ_JAWRXB010001862.1:0-228 GCF_046535245.1 Paraburkholderia sp. SIMBA_030 | reverse complement strand
CTTGCAATATAGGCTCTGCCATTTCTAATGCAACTTGACCAACAGATGAGCGGCTATTCATACTGTCTTGATGAATAGCATAGTTCAACCACGCTTGCGCTTTATAAGCGAAATACTGTTGAGCGGCTGTCTTGTCTTTTTGCTGATAGGGTTTTAACTGCGTGACCATACAATTTAATAGGCGCTGTTGTTCGCTTTGATATCTATAAGAGCGTGCTTGGGTCTGAC
>NZ_JAWRXB010001861.1:0-228 GCF_046535245.1 Paraburkholderia sp. SIMBA_030 | reverse complement strand
GGTGGAATCGGTGGCGCGCACCTGGACTTCGTAGTCACCGGGGCCGAGGTCGAAGCTGCATTGCCACTGGTACCACGTGTCCGTGGAAATCGCGCTGGCAAGGGTCGCCTGTTGCCATGGTCCACGGTTGGTCCGCAGCTCTACACGCTCGATCCCCCGGTGCTGGGCCCAGGCAACTCCACCGAACTGCACCCTGCCGTGTTGGACACTGCGGCCGGTGCGTGGCAC
>NZ_JAWRXB010001860.1:0-228 GCF_046535245.1 Paraburkholderia sp. SIMBA_030 | reverse complement strand
ATCTGAACCTGTTGAATTAACTGCTCAAGAAAAGCTGACGACCACCTTATCTCATCATCGTTGGACGTTAGTAAACGCAGTTGACGCCAATGAGCAACCTATGGCTGAATTTGCGAATATCAACAGTCAGGTAACGCTTGCATTCAACCAATATCAAGGGCAAGACACGCTAAGCTATAGCGTAGGCTGTAATACGATTAGTGCTGGCTATCAGTTAAAAGGGCATAC
>NZ_JAWRXB010001859.1:0-228 GCF_046535245.1 Paraburkholderia sp. SIMBA_030 | reverse complement strand
CCGTGCTGTTCGTGCTCGGCGGCTCGACCGTCGGCGCGATCGTGATCGGCTTGTTGTACGGTCGCGAGAAGCGCGTGTGGTGCAAGTACCTGTGCCCGGTCAACGGCGTGTTCGGGTTGCTGTCGCGGCTCGCGCCGATGCGCTATAAGGTCGACGAGGATGCGTGGCGCCGCTCGTACAAGAACGGCGAGCACGGACATCGCGTGATTCCGATCAACTGCGCGCCGC
>NZ_JAWRXB010001858.1:0-228 GCF_046535245.1 Paraburkholderia sp. SIMBA_030 | reverse complement strand
CGGCAGTGCGCAGATCGACTACGACTACGTGGCGGTCGGCCTCGACCCGTATCGCCTCGCGCGGCTGCAGCGCGTGCTGCAGCCGCCACCGGTCAATACGTCACTCTACGGGCGCACGACCTATGCGCCGTCGGCGACGCTCGTCGCGGTGGCGGTCGATCCGGCGACCGGGCGCGTGAAGGTCGAACACGTGGTGACGGCCGTGAGCGTCGGCCGGCAGTTGTCGCC
>NZ_JAWRXB010001857.1:0-228 GCF_046535245.1 Paraburkholderia sp. SIMBA_030 | reverse complement strand
CGGGTCTCGCGCTCGATCCGGCAGGCACGTCGGTCACGGTGCCGCTGGTGTCGTCCTGACGCTGGAATGTGGCCGCGCACCCCGTGCTTCGCTTGCGCGTTGCACGGTGGTGCGCGGTTCATCGGTTCAGCCGAGCAACGCGTCTTTGCTCCGTCGCCGTGACGGCGTGCTGTTCCAGATTCTCATTGCACTGAACCTGCGCGGTGATGTCGAAATGCCGGCCACGCA
>NZ_JAWRXB010001856.1:0-228 GCF_046535245.1 Paraburkholderia sp. SIMBA_030 | reverse complement strand
CCTCGCTGTTTTCGCCTACG
Source organism: Paraburkholderia sp. SIMBA_030 (assembly GCF_046535245.1). Lineage (NCBI taxonomy): Bacteria > Pseudomonadati > Pseudomonadota > Betaproteobacteria > Burkholderiales > Burkholderiaceae > Paraburkholderia > Paraburkholderia sp. SIMBA_030. Next base: position 208 of record NZ_JAWRXB010001856.1, on the reverse strand, counting down.
GGGCTATCACCCACTATGGCCGCACTTTCCAGAGCGTTTGGCTAACAACGAAGATAAAGAGTACAGGCTGATCCCATTTCGCTCGCCACTACTTTGGGAATCTCGGTTGATTTCTTTTCCTGCGGCTACTTAGATGTTTCAGTTCGCCGCGTTCGCTTCACATGACCTATGTATTCAGTCATGGATACTCCATACGGAGTGGGTTTCC
>NZ_JAWRXB010001855.1:0-228 GCF_046535245.1 Paraburkholderia sp. SIMBA_030 | reverse complement strand
CAGTTCTTTACCGGTGGTGGTCGCGATGACCGAACCTTCCAGGCTGTAACGGGCCAGGCACGACTCGACCAGCTCTTCCGCCAGTACCAGCAGTTTGTCGCCGACGTCGACCAGGGCGTAGTTGAATTCCGGGTGAACGTTCAGCGCCTGGTTGGCCGGGATGGTCCACGGGGTGGTGGTCCAGATCACGATCGAAGCCGGCTTGTCCAGCGACGACAGACCGAATGC
>NZ_JAWRXB010000172.1:0-349 GCF_046535245.1 Paraburkholderia sp. SIMBA_030 | reverse complement strand
CGCCGATGGCGATCTTCAAATCTCCCTGTCCCGTCTTGGCGGCGCGATCCACAGCGCCAGTTTTCGCGGCCGTGCCTTCATGGTGGCCGCTGGCGGTGCCGATGGCGGCTCCGCCAGTTTCCCTCTGGTGCCTTTCGGCAACCGGGTCGGCGACAATGTCATGACCGTTGACGGCCGCGATTATTGCTTCCGCGCAAACAAGGCCGATCCGCTACATCTACACGGTGATGGCTGGCTCGGGCTTTGGGATATCGTCTCCCTCAGCCGCCAACAAGTGGACATGACCTTCCGCCACGCTGCGGATGATCTTTCGCCGTATAGCTATCAGGCGTCGCAGAGTTTTTCGATT
>NZ_JAWRXB010001854.1:0-228 GCF_046535245.1 Paraburkholderia sp. SIMBA_030 | reverse complement strand
CCCGCCAACGAGCCGCCGGATGATATGCGGCACAAGCAGGCCGATGAAACCGATCGGGCCGCTGACGGCGACAGCGGAACCGGCCAGCACCACGATCAGAAAGGCCGCCAGCCCGCCGACGCGGCGCGCATTCTGCCCGAGCGACAGGCCGGTGGTTTCATCCAGCGCCAGCACGCCGAAATGGCGGCCTGCCAGAAGTGCGATTCCGCCGCCGATAAGCGTGAAGGG
>NZ_JAWRXB010001853.1:0-228 GCF_046535245.1 Paraburkholderia sp. SIMBA_030 | reverse complement strand
CGGCCATCGGGCAGGCAGAAGCCGTCTGGCACCAGTTCGGCCAGGGGGTACAGCACGAAGGCGCGGGCGTGCATGTGGTAATGCGGTACCTGCAGGCGCGGCACGTCGATCAGCTGGTCGCCGAACAGCAGGATATCCAGGTCGAGCGTGCGAGGGCCCCAACGCTCCTTGCGCACGCGGCCCTGGTCATTTTCGATGGCCTGCAGGGCGTCGAGCAGGGCCAATGGC
>NZ_JAWRXB010001852.1:0-228 GCF_046535245.1 Paraburkholderia sp. SIMBA_030 | reverse complement strand
CATTCATTTCGACGTGCAGGAGGACGAGTTCGTCTGCCTGCTGGGTCCGAGCGGCTGCGGCAAGACCACCCTGCTGCGCATCATCGCCGGCCTGCTCGACGCCGATGGCGGCAGCGTCACGATGGGGACGCGCTCGCTGCTGGAGATGCCCGCGCGCGAACGCGGCTTCGGCATCGTGTTCCAGTCCTACTCGCTGTTTCCGAACATGACGGTCGCGCAGAACATCGG
>NZ_JAWRXB010001851.1:0-228 GCF_046535245.1 Paraburkholderia sp. SIMBA_030 | reverse complement strand
ATGGTGCAGCGACTTTCACAGCATTGGTCGAAAAAGCAAAAGCGGAATTGGCCTAAATATTAACCGTCTTTTAGGTATGATGCTTTTAAATAATTATTTATAAGCAATTGTCTAAATGGATAGGACTAATATTGATTAATAGTATGATATTAATAAAAGCTACCGCTGGTCGGTGGCTTTTTTTATATTAAATTATTTTAAGCGTGCTCTATATTGAACTTTGTTGAG
>NZ_JAWRXB010000171.1:0-349 GCF_046535245.1 Paraburkholderia sp. SIMBA_030 | reverse complement strand
AGCTAGATATTCATGAGACTATTAAACGCACGGCAAAAAAGGGTGTGCTTGACATTCATATGCAAGCGGAGCGCCGTAACCGAGTCAAAGTGCTGATGCTGTTTGATGTGGGTGGCAGTATGGACATCCATGTCGAAGCGCTCGAAAAATTGTTTTCTGCGGCAAAAAATGAATTTAAAACATTAGAGTTCTTTTATTTTCATAACTGCTTGTATGACTATGTGTGGAAGGACAATAATCGTCGCCATAGTGCACCGATGCCAACGTTTGAGCTACTCAATAAATATGGCCGAGAGTATCGTGTTATCTTCGTCGGTGATGCATCGATGTCACCTTATGAGCTGATGAC
>NZ_JAWRXB010001850.1:0-228 GCF_046535245.1 Paraburkholderia sp. SIMBA_030 | reverse complement strand
CAGGAATTTACATGGCAGTCATTCGTCACCACGTGGGTCCGCGCCTTTCGGAAACCGCTGTTTACAACGGTACGGTCTATCTCGCGGGTCAGATCGCCGAGGACACGAAGCAGGACATCGCTGGCCAGACGCGCGAAGTGCTGGGCCATATCGACCGCCTGCTGGGCGAAGCGAACAGCGACAAGACGCTGCTGCTGTCGGTGCAGCTCTATATCGCCGACATGAAGG
>NZ_JAWRXB010001849.1:0-228 GCF_046535245.1 Paraburkholderia sp. SIMBA_030 | reverse complement strand
ATTTTGCTTTTCATGTTCATCGCTCCTTAAAGACGCCGTTTAACATGCCGATCGCCAGGCTTAAATGAGTCGGTGTGAATCCCATCAGCGTTACCGTTTCGCGGTGCTTCTTCAGTACGCTACGGCAAATGTCATCGACGTTTTTATCCGGAAACTGCTGTCTGGCTTTTTTGATTTCAGAATTAGCCTGACGGGCTATGCTGCGAAGGGCGTTTTCCTGCTGAGGTG
>NZ_JAWRXB010001848.1:0-229 GCF_046535245.1 Paraburkholderia sp. SIMBA_030 | reverse complement strand
AAAGGCCCGACCTTCCGTGACAGCCTGGCTGTCGAAGGCCCCGAAAAAATCGCCGCCGAAGCCCTGATGGCGCCGATCCGCCAGCATTCGGCCGACGTCGAGACCTTCGTCAGCGAGACCATCAAGCGGGTCAACAATCTCAACGACGACAACGTCAAGCTGCTGCTGGCCGGCGCCACCTCGGCCATGAAAAAAGCCCAGATCATCGACCTGCTGCTGTCCATTGCCC
>NZ_JAWRXB010001847.1:0-229 GCF_046535245.1 Paraburkholderia sp. SIMBA_030 | reverse complement strand
GGAGCAGAAGGCGACGGAGTTGCTCGCAACATCCGTGGCACATATCGAGACTGCGGATCTCCCATATTACGGTGCTCTTTGCAGAGCAGCGGCGTACTTCAAGTCGACAGAGAAGCAGTCGCGACAGATTCATCTGATTGCGCTCCAGAAGCACTGCGATTATCTGCAAGCGCTCGCTAACATGTGTCCTCGTAATTTCGCGGATCGTGCCGCGCTTGCGGCCGCGGAG
>NZ_JAWRXB010001846.1:0-229 GCF_046535245.1 Paraburkholderia sp. SIMBA_030 | reverse complement strand
CGAATGATATGAAGCAAGGCTTGTGCCAGGTGTGCGGGATGCCGGGCGGCAATTGTGGCGCCCGGCATCGTCTCAATTCGTGAAGCTCAGGATTTCTTCTTCTTGGCTTCGTCGTCCATCAGCTCGTACCACATGGCGTTGAGGACAGCGAAGGCGGCTGCGAGCGGCAGGCCGAGGATCCATGCGAAATACCACATCGTCTTTCTCCTTTAATAGGCGTGGCCGCTTT
>NZ_JAWRXB010001845.1:0-229 GCF_046535245.1 Paraburkholderia sp. SIMBA_030 | reverse complement strand
ACTGGCTGCAATACGCCCCGTGACCGCCCGCGCAGGGCTGGCAATGGCCGCACGCGCCATAGGTCAGCACGACGTGATCGCCGGGCTGGAGGTTCTTCACGGCGGGGCCGACCGCTTCGACCACGCCCGCGCCTTCGTGGCCGAGCACGGCGGGCAGCGGCACCGGGTAATACTGGTCGCGCACGATCAGGTCGGTGTGGCACAGGCCGGTGGCCACCACGCGCACCAG
>NZ_JAWRXB010001844.1:0-229 GCF_046535245.1 Paraburkholderia sp. SIMBA_030 | reverse complement strand
CGAACTTCTCCAGCCCCACGAGATCGAGCCATTGCAACGCTTCGCGCTCCGCCTGCGCCGCGCCCTGACCATTCATACGGAGTCCGAACATCACGTTCTTCTTCCCGGTCAGCCACGGAAACAGCGTGTAGCCCTGAAACACCATGCCGCGATCGGCGCCCGGTCCGCGCACGGCCTTGCCGTTCACGCGCACTTCGCCCGAGGTCTGCGTTTCGAGACCCGCGAGCAT
>NZ_JAWRXB010001843.1:0-229 GCF_046535245.1 Paraburkholderia sp. SIMBA_030 | reverse complement strand
GAGCTGCCGCTGCCCAAGGGCCTCTCCACCTCCACGTTGGAATCGGTCAAGGACTTGATGAGGGCACGGCAAGTGCCGGTGTCCGCCAGCGAGGTGATGGATGCGCTCGGCATGTCGCGCGTGACCGCCCGACGATACTTGGAATACCTGGCCGACGCCGGCACCGTCACCAGGGCACCGCGGTACGGTACGCCCGGACGGCCCGAAAACGAATACAACTGGAACCGCG
>NZ_JAWRXB010001842.1:0-229 GCF_046535245.1 Paraburkholderia sp. SIMBA_030 | reverse complement strand
CACATATGCTTGTGGTTGTTTCAGAGAAAACATATAAATCACACTGGGTCCCTTTCGAAATTGGATATGGACATGCATCTATGGTAGATCAAGATGACTTAAGAGAAGATGAAAAAACGGTAAAACTGTCTGTATTAACTTTGAAAGATATTTCTCAGAAAAGCTTACCAGACTATTTACAAGTTGGCTATTTGATAAGGGGAACTAAAAGTTTGAATACATATCTCTC
>NZ_JAWRXB010001841.1:0-229 GCF_046535245.1 Paraburkholderia sp. SIMBA_030 | reverse complement strand
ACATGTGTATCGCAGTCGCTATTACGAAGGAGGTCATATTGTTTTGCAAGTAAATCTGCATTGTAAATCTCGCCATTAAAAGCTCCTATCATACAGATGGATTTGTAAGGTTGGCGTCCTGTAACGCTTTCATCATTAATTGCCAAACGTGCAAACCCAATAGCTAACTTTCCCTCGATCCAATAGTGTTGGTCATCAGGACCTCGATGAGTAAGGCGAGTTAAAGCAG